>NZ_JBEXSZ010000149.1:0-20514 GCF_040613865.1 Streptomyces sp. NPDC006197
TCACGAGCTGCTCGGACGACGGCGGGTCGAAGGGCGACAACACCGCCTCGTCCGCCCCGTCGTCCGGGAAGACGGCCCAGCCCCCCGGAGGCGCCGGCACGACCCTCTCCCCGTCCCGCGTCAGTGCCCGCCGGGCGCGTGCAGCTCACCCGAGCGCGCCACCCGGGCGTACCAGCGGGCGCTGGACTTCGGGGTGCGCTCCAGGGTGTCGTAGTCCACCCGGACCGCGCCGAACCGCTTCGCGTAGCCGTACGCCCACTCGAAGTTGTCCAGCAGCGACCAGAGGAAGTAGCCGCGCACGTCCACCCCGTCCGCCATCGCCCGGTGCACCGCCTCCAGGTGCGCGTGCACATAGGCGGCGCGCTCCGGATCGTGCACCGAACCGTCCGGACCGACCACGTCCTCGTACGCCGCCCCGTTCTCGCTGATCACCAGCGGAAGGTCGGGGTACGCCGCGGAGACCCGGGTCAGCAGGTCGTACAGCGCGCTCGGGTCGACCGCCCAGCCCATCGCCGTCGGCTCGCCCGGCGCCCGGTGGAAGGCGACCGCGTCCGCCCCCGGCCACGGCGAGTGCTCGCTGTTGCCGTGACCGTCGTCCTGCGGCTTCGAAGAGCCCTCCGGGACGGTCGAGACCACCGTCGGCGTGTAGTAGTTGATCGCGAGCAGGTCCAGCGGCTGGTGCGCCGTCGCGGTGTCGCCGTCCCGGACGAAGGACCAGTCGGTGAGGTGCGCCGTGTCGGCGAACAGGTCCTCCGGGTAGGCGCCCTCCAGCATCGGGCCCAGCCAGATCCGGTTGCCGACGGCGTCGATGCGGCGGGCCGCGTCCAGGTCCTCCGCCGAACCGGTCAGCGGACGGATCTCGTGCAGGTTGAGCGAGACCGCGATCTGCCGGTCCGCCGGCAGCGCGGCCCGCAGCGCCCGGACCGCGAGACCGTGCCCGAGGTTGAGGTGGTGGGCGGCGCGCAGCGCGGCCACCGGATCGGTCCGGCCCGGCGCGTGCACCCCGGAGCCGTACCCCAGGAAGGCGCTGCACCACGGCTCGTTGAGCGTGGTCCACCGCTTCACCCGGTCGCCGACGGCCTCGGCGACGATCTCCGCGTACTCGGCGAACCGCTCGGCGGTCGCCCGCTCCGGCCAGCCGCCCGCGTCCTCCAACTCCTGCGGCAGATCCCAGTGGTAGAGCGTCAGCGCCGGCTCGATCCCGGCGGCGAGGAGTTCGTCGACGAGCCGCCGGTAGAAGTCGAGCCCCTGCTGGACGGCCGGACCCCGGCCGGTGGGCTGAACACGGGACCAGGAGACAGAGAACCGGTAGGCGTTCAGGCCGAGTTCGGCCATGATCCCGACGTCCTCGCGGAACCGGTGGTAGTGGTCGACGGCCACGTCCCCGGTGTGGCCCTCGAAGACCTTGCCGGGGGTGTGCGAGAAGGTGTCCCAGATGGAGGGGGTACGGCCGTCCTCCGCCGCCGCTCCCTCGATCTGGTACGCGGCGGTGGCCGCGCCCCACAGGAAGTCGGCGGGGAACGAGCGGACGGCGGTGAGCGGCCGGGTTTCGGGCGCGGTCATAGGAGAGGGCTCCCAACACGGGTACGGGTACGGGGTACGTCGGTATTTCGGTACGTCGGTACTCCGGTACGGAGAAGGGGTGGGCGCGGGCCGGTCAGCTCTTGACGGCGCCGGCCGTGATGCCGCCGACGATGTGCTTGCCGAGGAAGGCGAAGACCAGCAGCAGCGGCACGGTGGAGATCAGGGCGCCGGTCAGCACCACGGCCTGGTTCACGCTGTGGTTGCCCGCGCCGAGGCCGGCGAGCGCCACCTGCAGGGTGGGGCTGCCGTCCGGGGTGAGCGCGATGAACGGCCAGAAGAAGTCGTTCCAGGCCTGGACGAAGACCAGCATGCCGAGCACGGCCATGGCCGGCCTGGCCACGGGGAAGACCACGTGCCAGATGATCCGGAAGCTGTGCGCCCCGTCCATCCGGGCCGCCTCCACCAACTCCATCGGCAGTGCTTCCAGCAGGAACTGGCGCATGAAGAACACGCCGAAGGCGGCGACCAGCGAGGGCAGCACGACCGACTGGAGCTGGTCGAACCAGCCGAGGTCCGTGATGATCTGGTACAGCGGGATGACGCTGAGCTGCGGCGGGATCGTCATCGTGGCGACCACGAGCGAGAGCAGCATGCCCCGGCCCCGGAAGGGGAGTTTGGCGAAGGCGAAGCCGGCGAGCGTGGAGAACAACACGGTGGACAGCGCCACCAGGCTCGCCACGATCGTGGTGTTGACCAGCGCCTCGCCCATGTCGACCTGGTTCCAGGCGAAGCTGAGGTTGTCCAGGAGCCGCTTGCCGGGCAGCAGTGGCGCCGGGGCCTCCACGACCCGCTCGCCGGTGTGGGAGGCGGCGACCACGTTCCAGTACAGCGGGAAGAGCGAGACGAACGCGGCGACGACGAGCAGGACGTACGTCACCGGTCCCGCGTGGTGCTGACGGCCGGCCGACTGGCGGAAGCGACGTGCGGGAGCGGCCGTGTCGAGTGTGCGGGCCATGAGGTCATCCCCCCAGCTTCGTGCGGTTGCGGCGGGAGACCAGCGCCTGGACGACGCCGATCAGGAGGAGGAGCAGGAGCATGACCCAGGCGATCGCGGAGGCCTGTCCGAGGGCGCCGGTCACCCAGCCCTTCTCGTACATCAGCAGGCTCAGCGTCTGGAACTGGTTGCCGCTGCCGCCGCTGATGCCGACGCTGCCGCCGTAGAGCATCGGCTCGCCGAACAGCTGGGTCGCGCCGATGGTGGAGACGATGATCGTGAAGAGGATCGTCGGCCGGATCGACGGGATGGTGACGCTGATGAACTGCCGCCAGCGCGAGGCCCCGTCGAGCGAGGCCGCCTCGTAGAGGTCCTGCGGCACGGCCTGCATCGCGGCCAGGTAGATCAGCGCGTTGTAGCCGGTCCAGCGCCAGGTGACGATCACCGAGATCGCGATCTGCGCCGGCCACTTGGAGGACTCCCAGTCCACCGGGTCGAGGCCGATCCAGCCGAGGAGGCCGTTGATCATTCCGTAGTCGGTGTTGAACAGCTGGGCGAAGACCAGGGTCGCCGCCGCGATCGAGGTGGCGTACGGGGCGAGGATCGCGACCCGGAAGAAGCCGCGGCCGCGGAGCTTGTAGTTGAGCAGGTGGGCCAGGCCCAGGGCCATGAGCAGCTGCGGAACGGTCGAGATGACCCCGATGGTGAAGGTGTTGAGGAGCGCGTTCCAGAAGAACTCGCTGGTCGCGAGGTCGGTGTAGTTCTCCAGGCCCTTCCACGTCGGGTCGCCGCCGAGCTCGACCCGGTTCAGCGAGAGCCAGCCGGTGTAGAGCAGCGGGAAGAGCCCGAAGGCCGCGAAGGTGAGGAAGAAGGGGGCGATGAAGACGTACGGGATCGCCTTGATGTCCCAGCGGTAGAGCGTGGTGCGCAGGCCGGCCGGGGCCGCGCGGCGGCCGCGGGGCCGGCCGGGGGAGGAGGGCGGTGCGGCGGGCGGCGGGGAGCCGGCCCGCTTCGCCCGAACGGAGGTGGCCACGGGGGCGTCCTTCCAGGTCGATGCGTGCGGTGGTGCGGACGGTGCCGGTCCGCCGCCCGCAGGCGGCGGCGGACCGGCAGGCGCCCCCCGCTACTGGTCGATCTTGTCGTCGACCAGCTTCTTGACGTTCTCCCAGGCCTTGGCCGGGTCGGTGCCGCGCTGCTCGATGTCGAGGATGCCGTTGTCGGTGAGGAAGGTCTTCACCTGGCCGTCGTAGCGGCTGATGACGGCGGGGGTGATGCCGTTCGCCGCGCTGGAGAAGATCTTGCCGACCGGCGTGTCGCCGAAGTACGGCAGCTTCGCCTCCTGGACCGCCGAGGAGAAGAGCGTGTCCTTGGACGAGGGGATGTTGCCGTTGACCGCGAACACCTTGGCGTGCTGCTCGGGCGCGGTCAGCCAGGCGGCCAGCTCGGCGGCCTCCTTGGTGTGCTTCCCGGCCTTGGGCACGGCGAGGAAGGAGCCGCCCCAGTTGCCGGCGACCGGCGGCGCGGCGATGTCCCACTTGCCCTGGTTGGCGGGACCGGCCTGGTCCTTGATGATGCCGGTCATCCAGCTCGGGCAGGCGACCGTGGCGAACTTCGAGTTCTTGAAGGCCGCGTTCCACGTGCCCTTCTCGTCGAACTGGCGCAGCTTGGCGGTGAGTCCGCCCTGGGCCGCCTTCACGGCGGTGTCCCAGGCCTTCTTCACGCCGGGGCTGTTCTCCCAGTCGAGCTCGCCGCTCGCGTTGGCGTACTGCACCGGGTCGCTGGAGACGACGGCGTTGAACAGGCCGCTCGCGGAGTCGTGGAAGGCGGTGCCGGCGGGCGCGGCCGCCTTGTACTTCTCGCCGGTCGCGATGAACT
Source organism: Streptomyces sp. NPDC006197 (assembly GCF_040613865.1). NCBI lineage: Bacteria > Bacillati > Actinomycetota > Actinomycetes > Kitasatosporales > Streptomycetaceae > Streptomyces > Streptomyces sp. NPDC006197. Next base: position 4,394 of record NZ_JBEXSZ010000149.1, read on the forward strand.
TGGACCAGTCACCGGCCCACAGCCTGCCGACCTCCTCGCGGGCGGTGGGCAGCTTGGCCTTGGCGAAGAGGTCCTTGTTGTAGCAGATGGCCATGGGGCCGATGTCGGTGCCGAGGGCGATGACCTTGCCGTCGGCCGTCGTCGCCTGCTTGACCTTCCAGTCGAGGAAGTCGCCGAGGTTCGCGCCGCCCTCCTTGCCCAGGTCGACCCACTTGTTCGCCATGGCGGTGCCGGTCGCCTCGGCGATGTAGCCCACCTCGACGGCCTGGATGTCGGCGACGCCGCTGTTCTGGGCGAGGCGCAGCTTCAGCGTGTCCCAGTACTTCTGGCCGTCGGAGACGTTCGACTCCTCGATCTTGATGTTCGGGTGGAGTCGCTCGTACTCGGCGTAGAGCTTGGCGCCGGTCTTGTTGTCGTAGCCGAAGGAACCGAAGGTCCCGATCCGCAGCGTGATCTTCCCGGCGCCCTGGCCGTCCTTGCCGGCGCCGTCGTCCCCGTCGCTGCCGCAACCGGTGAGCAGGGTCGTGCCGGTCACGACGACGGCGACCGCCGCGATCGCCGCACGGCGTCCGCGTCTGCTGCTGGAAGTGCGCATTCCACTCTCCTCGTCCAAGGTGGTGCTCTTTGTGCGCCAAGAGGCCCGGTCGGCTGATCGCGGCTCGGCGGCGCCTGCCAGGACCTGATGCAAGGCTGTGTCGCGTCCCGATGGGAGCGCTCCCACGTCGTTGCCGGAAGGTTGCTGCCTGGCGGGTGTGGGTGTCAAGACATGAACGCGGATTCGTTACCGGAAGGTTTTCCGGGGGTTTCGCGGCCCCCGGTGGGGTGTTGGGCCGTCATCTCCTGAACGCGGGCGCGTGGCGCGGCAGGGTGGCGGTGGACTAGTGTGGGAGCGCTCCCATTCGCCTGGGCGGTCATCCGGGCAGGTGAGCGGCGCGTTGTCCTACGAGGGGAGTTCGGCAGTCGTGAGCGCACGGCAGAGCGGCAGACCCACCCTGGAGCAGGTCGCGGCCCGGGCCGGGGTCGGCCGGGGCACGGTCTCCCGGGTCATCAACGGCTCCCCCCGGGTGAGCGAGCAGACCAGAACGGCCGTCGCCCGAGCCGTCGCCGAACTCGGCTACGTACCCAACCAGGCGGCCCGCGCCCTGGCGGGCAGCCGCACCGACGCGATCGCGCTCGTCATCCCCGAGGCCGAGGCCCGGCTCTTCGCCGAGCCCTACTTCCTCGACCTCATCCGCGGCGTCAGCGCCGAACTCGCCGAGGCCGACAAGCAGCTCCTGCTCACCCTGGTCCGCAGCGAGCAGGAGCGGCAGCGCTTCGAGCAGTACCTCGCCGCCCAGCGCGTCGACGGGGTGCTGCTCGCCTCCGTCCACGGCGACGACCCGCTGCCCGACCGCATCAGGGAACTGGGCCTCCCGGTCGTCATGAACGGCCGCCGCACGGAGGCCGAGCCCGTGCCCTACGTGGACTCCGACAACATCGGCGCCGGGCGGGCGGCCGTCGCCCACCTGGTGGGGCGCGGCCGGAACCGTATCGCGACCGTCACCGGCCCCCTCGACATGTACGTGGCGCGCGCCCGGCTCGGCGGCTACCGCGCCGGCCTCACGGAGGCCGGACTCCCGCCCGACGAAGGCCTCGTCGCGGCCGGCGACTTCACCGAGGAGGGCGGCCGGAGCGCCATGCGGGAGCTCCTGGACCGCCGGCCCGACCTGGACGCCGTCTTCGCCGCCTCCGACGTGATGGCGGCCGGCGCGCGGAGCGTCCTGCGCGAGGCGGGCCGCCGGGTCCCCGAGGACGTGGCCCTCGTCGGGGTCGACGACTCGCCGGTCGCGCGGCTCATGGACCCGCCGCTGACGAGCGTGCGCCAGCCCATCGAGGAGATGGGCCGCACCATGGCGCGGATGCTGCTCCAGGCCGTGGCCGGCACCCCGGACGACCCGCGCAGGGTCCTTCCCACGGAGCTGGTGGTGCGGGGCTCCTGCTGAGGAGCCTGCGTCACCACGGCTCGTACGCGGAGAGGGACTGGGTGCCGCCGCCCGGGTGGACGGCGATGAGGAGGTCCCCGTACGGAAGCACTTCCCGGGCCGGGGCCTCCAGGTCGCGGAAGACGCGTTCCTCCTCGTCACCGGTGGCGGCGTCGAAGGTGTACAGGACGTCGCCGGACCGGGAGGAGGTCTTCAGCGCCATGACCCGGCCGGCCTCCGCGTGCAGAGCGATGCACAGCATAGGGGAGCGTTGATCATCCGGGCCGCCGGGAAAGGCGTGGAAAGGGAACGGCCGGACGGGCCCTGGTGGGCTCGTCCGGCCGTTCTCCGCTTCTCAGCCGGGGGTCACAACGCCGGGTGGGCGTTCTTCAGGAGCTCCTGGAACTGGGCCGAGAACCACTTGCCCGCGAGCGGGGCGTCCGGCAGCGCGCCGGACATGCTGTTCCCGTTGCGGACGTTGCCCGTGTACGTCGGGTCGCACATGCGGTCGAAGCCCTTGCCCTCGTCGTTCGGGACCTCCTTGGAGGCGCCGTCGGACTCGCCCGGGGGCTTCATCCAGACGTACGCGTCGATGCCCGCGGCCGGGGCCGCCTGGGGCCGTTCGCCGAGGCCCGCGCCGGACTGGTTGCACCAGTTGCCGAGGTGGATGCGACGGTCGTACTTGCCCCCGTTGACGTACGTGTCGACGCTGGTCAGGGCGCCCGGACCGGTGGGCCGCTGGGTGCCGCCCCAGCCGTTGCGGGAAGTGTCGATCAGCATGCCGAGGTTGCTGTCGAAGCCGAGCGAGACCAGCTTGGCCCGCATGGCCTGGGCGTACGACAGCTCGTCGGTGTAGCGGTTCCAGTCCACCCACTTGGACTGGCGCACGGAGACGCCGTTGACGGAGTCCTCGATCTTGAAGTGGTCCTCCTTCAGGGCGCTGTAGTTGGCGGTGTTCACGATGAAGCCGTGCACGTTGGAGAGGGTCGAGCCCTCCGCCGTGGCGGCCTGCTTGAACAGCTCGGCGGAGGCGCCGAAGTTGTCGTCCCAGCCCAGCCAGCCGTGGTGGCCGGCGTCGACGTAGTTGTAGACGTTGGCGATCGCGCCGAGCTTCTTGAGCGCGTAGCCGACGCCGGTGATGTAGTTGCCGTTCGCCTTCATGACGTCGCAGTTGGCGGTGGCCGTGGGGCGCCCGGAGACGTTGGTGACCAGGTTGGGCAGCGAGTCGATCTCGACGGTGGTGACGATCCGCAGGCCCGCGTACTTGGAGTCGGCGAGGATCGCGGCGATCGGGTCGATGTACTCGGTCTTGTAGCGGCCGATCTCCGTCGGGCCGAGCTCGCCGTTGGAGGCGAGCGCGGCGCAGTCGCGGCCCGGCAGGTTGTAGATGACCAGCTGGACGACCATCTCGCCGGAGCCCTTCTGCTTCAGGGCCTCGTCGAGGTGGGCGCGCAGGCCCATGGAGGTGCCCGACCCGTTGATCGCGGCGATCCGGTCCAGCCAGACGCCGGTGGGCTGGTTGGAGACCTTGGTGCCGCCGGGCTCGGCCGCCGCCTTCGCGGACCACTCGGGGTTCACGTACACCTTGGCGCCGGCGTACGGGTTGTCGGCCTTGGTGCCGGCCGGCGGGGTGGTGGGCGGCGTCGTGGGCGGGGTGGTCGGGGGAGTGGTGGGCGGGGTCGTGGGAGGCGTCGTCGGCTCGGTGGCGCCGTTGCAGACGACGCCGTTCAGCTTGAAGGTCGCCGGCACGGCGTTGGTGCCGCTGTACGAGCCGTTGAAGCCGAAGGAGGTGGAGCCGCCCGTCGCCAGGGTTCCGTTGTAGGAGACGTTCTTGGCGGTGACGGCCGTGCCGGACTGGGTGAGGGTGGCGTTCCAGCCCTGGGTGACCTGCTGGTTGCCGGCGTAGGACCACTCCAGGGTCCACGAGGACGTCGGGTCGCCGGTGTTGGTGACGACGACGTTGGCTCCGAAGCCGGTGTTCCACTGGTTGGTGATCTGGTAGTCGACCCTGCAGCCGGCGGTGGCGGCGCCGGCGGTGGCGGTGCCGAAGACGGTGGCGGTGGCGCCGGTGGCGGTGACCAGGCCGAGGGCCGCCAGGAGGGCGGTGCGGCTGGTGCTTCTGGTGCGGCTCATGCGGGTGGGGGTTCCTTTCAGGGGATGGGGTGGGGACTCACGGGTTGAGGGCGCGCAGGTGGTCGCGCAGCCCGATGCCGAAAGCGGTGGGGGTGCCGTCGTACGAAGTGATCAGCGCGGGACCGGAGTTGCAGTTCCAGGTGTTCCAGGTCCAGCCCAGGTACGAGAGGCCGCGGTCGTCGAACCACTTCATGACGCGGTCGATGAACGCGTGTCCGCAGGTGTTCTCGCCGATCTCGCCCGCGAGGAGGGGGACTTGGGCGGCCACGGGGGCGAGGGCGGTGTTCCAGCACGTCTCGTCGGCGCAGGTGTTGAAGTTGTAGACGTGCCAGGCGGCGGCCAGATTGCCCGCCGGGTCCGTGGGGCGGTACGTGAGCCACTGGCTCAGGTCGTTGGAGTACGCGAGGCCCGGGACGAGGACGAGGTTCTTCGCCCCCGTGGCGCGGACGGCGTCCACCAGGTCCTGCATGCCGGCGACCTCGTAGCCGATGCCGGGGCAGGTGCCCCCGTCGCGCCAGCAGGACCAGGCCTGTGCCGCGGTGGAGGTCGCCCGGTCCGGATAGGGCTCGTTGAAGAGGTCGAAGACGACCCGCTTGTCGTTCTTGAAGGTGTTCGCGACCGAGGTCCAGAACGCCGGGGTGTACTGGGCGTCCGGCATCGGCTTCTGGCAGGTGGCGTGCGTGTCGGAGCAGCCCGCCGAGTTCCCGGTGTACTGGCCGTGCGTCCAGTGGAGTTCGACCACGGGGGTCATGCCGTGGGCGAGCACCTTGGCCACCAGGTCCTTGACGGCGGCGACGTAGTTCGCGCCCCGGTACTCGGGCTTGACGTTGTCGAGGCCGAGCCAGCACTCCTCGTTGAGGGGGATGCGGACCGTGTTGGCCTTCCAGTCGGCGATCGCCTTGACGGAGGCGTCGTCGACGGGACCGTCGAAGAAGCCGTAGCCCTGGACGCACATGAACTCGCCGCCGGAGCGGTTGACGCCGAGGAGACGGCGGGTGGCGCCGTTCTGGTCGACGAACCTGTTTCCGGAGACGCCGAGTTCGGGCGCTCCGGTGACCGGGGCCGGGGTGGTCGGGGGAGTGGTGGGCGGAGTCGTCGGGGTGGTCGGGGTGGGGGTCGTGGGAGTCGGGGTGGGTGTGGGCGTCGGCGCGTCCGTGTTGCACGGGGTGCCGTTGAGCGTGAACGAGGTGGGCGCCGTGTTGGCGCCCGTCCAGGAGGCGATGAAGCCGGCCGAGATCTTCGCGCCCGTGCCGAGCGCGCCGTTCCAGCTCTCGTTGACCACCGTGACGGAGGTCCCGGACTGGGACCACTTGCCGCCCCAGCCCTGACCGACTACCTGGCCGGCCGGGAAGTCGAAGCCGAGGCTCCAACCGTTCAGCGCGGCACTGTTGTTGGTCACGGTCACGGCGCCCTGGTAGCCGCCGGCCCACTGGCCGACGACCGAGTACTCCACCGTGCAGGCGGGTGCGGCCGCGGCTCCTGAGGCCGTACCCATGACGGCGAGAGCGGTGCTCGCCATCGTGAGCGCCGCTCCTGCGAGCAGCGCGGACAGACGTGGGGGATGTCGCATGAGCGAGTCCTCGCAGCGAGGGCACACCCCTGACGGTGTGCCGACTGGATGGAATCGCTCCCACTGGGTCGGGGCAGACCGTAGCGTCAACCGCCGCCAAGCAAAAGAGGAGTTGGGCAAATTCCCCGGCTTTCGGCTTCGACTTCCTCACACATCTTGACGGCGTAGGGCCCCAACTGCACAGTGGGAGCGCTCCCACTGGTTCAGAGCTTGACCACCGCACCTCCCCGCTCTTCGCATCCCCGACCTCCCGAGCCGCGAGGAGAACCACCCCATGGCACGACTCCGCCCGAGAACGCGACCACGCCGGCGGCTGACCGCGCTGGCCGCGGCCCTCTCCCTCCCCCTCGGCCTCACGGCCGTCAGCGCCACGACGGCCCAGGCCGCCGCCGTCCAGTGCAGCGTCGACTACAAGACCAACGACTGGGGTTCGGGCTTCACCGCCGAACTCACCCTCACCAACCGGGCCGCCGAACCCCTCAACGGCTGGACGCTGACGTACTCCTACGCCGGCGACCAGAAGCTCACCAACGGCTGGAGCGGCGTCTGGTCGCAGTCCGGCAGGAACGTCACGGTGACCAACGCGTCCTGGAACGGCACCCTCGCCGCGGGCGCCGCCACCACCACCGGCGCCCAGTTCACCTACAGCGGCACCAACACCGCCCCGACCGGCTTCGCCGTCAACGGCACCTCGTGCACGGGTGCCCACCAGTCCCCGGTCGCGGTCCTGACCAGCCCGGCCGCCGGGGCCGTCTACACCGAGGGCGACGCGGTGCCGCTCGCCGCCACCGCCGCCGCGGCCGACAGCGCCACCGTGAACAAGGTGGAGTTCTACAGCGACACCACCCTCCTCGGCACCGACACCACCGCGCCCTTCACCTACAGCGCCACCGGCCTCGCCACCGGTGCCCACTCCCTCTACGCCAAGGCCTACGACAGCCTCGGCGCCTCCGCCGAGTCGGCGCCCGTCGGCATCACCGTCGCGGCCGGACCCGCGCTCGTCGCCTCACCGACCCAGCTCGGCGTACGCCAGGGCTCCACGGGCACCTTCGACCTGAAGCTCTCCACCGCCCCGACCGCCAACGTCACGGTGAGCGTCGCCCGTACCTCGGGCAACACCAACCTCACCGCGACCCCGGCGTCCCTCACCTTCACCCCGGCGAACTGGAACACCGCCCAGAAGGTGACCGTCGCCGCCGCGGCCACCGGCACCGGCTCCGCCGTCTTCACCGCGACCGCCCCCGGCCACGCCAAGGCCGAGGTCACCGTCGCCCAGCTGGCCGCGGACTCCACGTACGACGCCCGCTTCCTCGCCCTCCACGGGAAGATCACGAACCCGGCCAACGGCTACTTCTCGCCCGAGGGCATCCCGTACCACTCCGTGGAGACCCTGATCGTCGAGGCCCCCGACCACGGGCACGAGACGACCTCGGAGGCGTACAGCTACCTCATCTGGCTCCAGGCCATGTACGGCAAGATCACCGGCGACTGGACCAAGTTCAACGGCGCCTGGGAGACCATGGAGAAATTCATGATCCCCACCCACGCCGACCAGCCCACCAACTCCTCCTACAACGCCTCCAAGCCGGCGACGTACGCCCCCGAGTGGGACCTCCCCTCCCAGTACCCGGCGAAGCTCGACTCCGGGGTCGCCTCCGGCTCCGACCCGATCGCCGCCGAGCTCAAGAGCGCCTACGGCACCGACGACATCTACGGCATGCACTGGATCCAGGACGTCGACAACGTCTACGGCTACGGCAACGAGCCCGGGAAGTGCTCCGCCGGCCCGACGGCGACCGGCCCCTCGTACATCAACACCTTCCAGCGCGGACCGCAGGAGTCCGTCTGGGAGACCGTCACCCACCCCACCTGCGACAACTTCTCCTACGGCGGGAAGAACGGCTATCTGGACCTCTTCACCGGAGACTCCTCCTACGCCAAGCAGTGGAAGTTCACCGACGCCCCCGACGCCGACGCCCGCGCCGTCCAGGCCGCCTACTGGGCCGACCTCTGGGCCAAGCAGCAGGGCAAGGGCGCGCAGGTCGCCGGAACCGTCGGCAAGGCCGCCAAGATGGGCGACTACCTGCGGTACGCCATGTTCGACAAGTACTTCAAGAAGGTCGGGAACTGCGTCGGACCGACCGCCTGCCCGGCCGGCACCGGCAAGGACAGCGCGCACTACCTGCTGTCCTGGTACTACGCCTGGGGCGGTGCCACCGACACCTCGGCCGGCTGGTCCTGGCGCATCGGATCCAGCCACAACCACAGCGGCTACCAGAACCCCCTCGCCGCCTACGCCCTCAGCTCCTACGCCCCGCTCAAGCCCAAGTCGGCGACGGGCGCTGCGGACTGGGCCACCAGCCTCGGCCGACAGCTGGAGTTCTATCGCTGGCTCCAGTCGGACGAGGGCGCCATCGCGGGCGGCGCCACCAACAGCTGGCAGGGCCGCTACGCCACCCCGCCGGCCGGCACCCCCACCTTCCACGGCATGTACTACGACGAGAGGCCCGTCTACCACGACCCCGCGTCCAACCAGTGGTTCGGCTTCCAGGCCTGGTCCATGGAGCGGGTCGCCGAGTACTACCAGCAGACGGGTGACGCCAAGGCGAAGACCGTCCTCGACAAGTGGGTCTCCTGGGCCCTGTCGAAGACCACGATCAACCCGGACGGCACCTACCGCGTCCCCTCCACCCTCCAGTGGTCCGGCGCGCCCGACACCTGGAACGCGACGAGCCCCGGCGCTAACGCCGGACTGCACGTCACCGTCGCCGACTACACCGACGACGTCGGCGTCGCCGCCGCCTACGCCAAGACGCTCACCTACTACGCGGCCAAGTCCGGCCACGCCGAGGCCAAGCGCGTCGCCAAGGCCCTCCTCGACGGCATGTGGAACCACCACCAGGACGCCCTGGGCATCGCCGTCCCGGAGACCCGCGCCGACTACAACCGCTTCGACGACCCCGTGTACGTGCCGAGCGGCTGGACCGGCACCATGCCGAACGGCGACGCGGTGAACTCCTCCTCGACCTTCGCCTCGATCCGCTCCTTCTACAAGAACGACCCGGCCTGGCCGAAGGTCGAGGCCTATCTGGCGGGCGGCGCCGCCCCCGTCTTCACCTACCACCGGTTCTGGGCCCAGGCGGACATCGCCCTGGCCATGGGCTCGTACGCGGAGCTGCTCGAATAACAGCCCGCCCCGCGAGAGCGGGCTCCGCGTACGACGAGGCCGGGCGGCCCTCCTCCCAGGAGGTCCGCCCGGCCTCCGGCTGTTTCCCGGGTGCCGCCGGGGCGCCCCGGCGGCACCCGCCACCAGGCGTCGTCATTCAGCGGACGGAGCGCTACGCGTCCGCGCGGAGCGCCACCTCGTCGACCACGTCGGCAAGCGCACCCCGCCGTGCGAACACCGCGCGCTGCCGGGCGGCGCCGCACCCGGCGACCCGTTGACGGGCCCACAACTCCCGCACCAGGTCGAGCTCGCCGGCTGCCGCCAGGGGCGGGGCGGCCTTCGCGAGGAGGTCCTCGACCAGCTCCACCGCCGGGCGCGGCGTCCCGCTCAGCGGGTCCAGACCGTGCCCCGCCAAGCCGTCGCGCGCCGACCGCCAGTGGGCGGCGCGCAGCAGCGCGTCGCTGATCTCCGGCGCGGGGACCCCCTGGCGGACCTCGGTCAGCAGCGCGGCCGCGAGCCCACGGAGCAACCCGGCCAGCAGCAGGACGGTGTCGAGCCCCGCGCACACGTCGGCGACCCGGACCTCCAGGGTCGGCCAGTGCTCATTGGGCCGGCAGTGCCAGTAGACCGTCCGCCGGTCGACCAGCATGCCGGAGCCGACCAGCCGGTCCACCAGCAGGTCGTACTCCGCGGCGTCGGCCAGCAGCGGGGCCGGGCCGACACCCGGCAGCTGGGCCCAGCGCATGAAACGCCAGCTCGCATAGCCGCTGTCCCGGCCGCAGTGGAACGGAGAGTTGGCGGCCAGCGACTGCAGCGTGGGCAGCCAGGGGCGTAACTGGTTGCTGAGCCGCACCGCCTCCTCGCGGTCCGCCACCTCCAGGTGCACGTGGCACCCGCACACCCCGATCCCGCTCACGGCGGTCACCAGCGGGCCGTAGCGGTCGGCGATCCGCCGGTACCGCACCTCGTCGGTGAGCTCCTGGCCGCCGCGCGGGGCCAGCGGGGCGGTGCCGGACGCCAGCGCCAGGCAGCCCGCCTCCTCGGCGGCCCCGGCCACCCCCGCGCGCAGCTCGGCCAGCTCCGCGCGCAGACCGAGCAGATCGTCGACCGGTCGGGTGCGGGTCTCCACCATGTCGGTGAAGATCTCCGGCCCGACCCGGTCGGACAGTCGGTCACCGGCGCGCTTGACCACCGCGGCCGCGGAACCGAACGAGGTCCGGCTCGTCCGGTCGACGAGGAGGAACTCCTCCTCCACCCCGATCCTGGGCAGGGCGGAGTGGGCGGCGGCCTGGTCCGAACGACTGGTCACGTTCCGAGCATACTGGTTGACGGGCCGTCAGCTCCATCGTTTCGGCGGCTTCCGTGCGCCACGGCCGGCCCGGTCGCCCGAGCCGCCCACGCCGCCGGGACCCCGCGAAGCCCGCGCCCGCTCGCCCGTGCCGACCCCGCGACCTGCGACGTTCACGCGGAAACGGTCCCATTGACGCACGCGGGCTCCGCTCCTACGTTCTCGTTCGGACATACGGCCGATGGTCGATATTTCGAACGCTTCGAGCGAGAGGGACCCGCGTGTCACTTCCCGAGCTTCCTGAGTTTGCCGAGCTTCCCGAGCTTCCTGAGTTTGCCGAGCTTCCCGAGCCCGCCGCCCGCTTCACCCTCGACCCCGACTTCACCGTCGGCCCCGTCGACCCCCGGCTCTTCGGCTCCTTCGTCGAGCACCTCGGGCGCTGCGTCTACACCGGCATCCACGAGCCCGGCCATCCCGCCGCCGACGAGGACGGGCTGCGCACCGACGTCCTGGAGCTCGTCCGCGAGCTGGGCGTCACCGCCATCCGCTACCCCGGCGGCAACTTCGTCTCCGGCCACCGCTGGGAGGACGGCGTCGGCCCGGTCGAGCGGCGGCCGCGCCGGCTCGACGTCGCCTGGCGCTCCACCGAGACCAACCGCTTCGGCCTGAGCGAGTTCATGGCCTTCCTCCGCAAGCTCGGCCCGGGTGCCGAGCCGATGATGGCGCTCAACCTCGGCACCCGAGGCATCGCCGAGGCCATGGGCCTCGTCGAGTACGCCAACCACCCCGGCGGCACCGAGCTCTCCGACCGCCGCGTCGCCCACGGCGACAAGGACCCCTTCGGCATCCGCCTGTGGTGCCTCGGCAACGAGATGGACGGCCCCTGGCAGACCGGCCAGAAGACCGCCGAGGAGTACGGCCGGCTCGCCGCCCAGACCGCGCGGGCGCTGCGGCAGATCGACCCCGGGCTCGAACTCGTCGCCTGCGGCAGCTCGGCGCGCGGCCTGGCGACCTTCGCCGCCTGGGAGGCCACCGTCCTGGCGGAGACGTACGAGGTCGTCGACCACGTCTCGCTGCACGCCTACTACGAGGAGACCGACGGCGACCGCGACTCCTTCCTCGCCTCCGCCGTCGACATGGAGGCCTTCATCGAGGAGGTCGTCGCCACCTGCGACCACGTCGGCGCCCGGCTGAAGTCCCCGAAGAAGCTCACCCTCTCCTTCGACGAGTGGAACGTCTGGTACCAGCGCAGGCCCAACCCGCACCCGGTGGAGGACTGGCAGGAGGCCCCGCGCCTCCTGGAGGACGTCTACACCGTCACCGACGCCGTCGTCGTCGGCACGCTCCTGATCGCCCTGCTGCGCCACGCCGACCGGGTCGCGGTGGCCTGCCTCGCCCAGCTGGTCAACGTGATCGCCCCGATCATGACCGAGCCCGGCGGCCCCGCCTGGCGCCAGACCACCTTCTTCCCCTTCGCCCAGGCCTCCCGGTACGGCCGGGGGACGGTCCTCGACGTGCGCGTGGTCTCGCCGACGTACCCGACGGACCGGTTCGGGGACGTCCCGCTGCTGCACGCCACGGCCGTGCGCGGCGAGGACGGCGGGGTGACGGTCTTCGCGGTCAACCGCGGCCGGAACGCGCCGCTTCCGCTGGAAGTGGCGCTGCGCGGTCTCGACCTGGGCGGGGTCGTGGAGCACAGCGCGCTCGCCGACGCGGACCCGGACGCCCGCAACACGTCCGACGAGCCGGAGCGGGTCGTGCCGCACGCGGTGGAGGGCGCGAGCCTCGCGGACGGGGTGCTGCGGGCGGTCCTGGAGCCGATGTCCTGGAACGTCATCAGGCTGGCCTGACAGGCCCTTCATTGAATCCTTTCAGAGTGGCTGCCCCGGATCGCCGCTCGAAGCGCTTCGAAAGATCCTGTCCGAAGCGTTGACGTGGCTGACGAGCGACCCTACTTTGTCCCAGCAAGCGCTTTCCTGAAACGTTCTAATGACGCGCGGAGGACGAACTGTGCGTACTCAAGGCACTGTTGACCGTCGAGGTCTGCTCAAGCTCGCGGGCGGGTCGATCGCGGCCCTCGGCCTGACCGCGGCGGGGTGCGGCACCGGCTCCGGATCCGGGGACGGCACCGTCACCCTCCGGTACGCATGGTGGGGCTCCGACGACCGGGCCAAGCGGATCAACCAGTCGATCGCCCTCTTCGAGAAGAAGTACCCGAAGATCAGGATCAAGACCGACTTCCAGCCCTACGCCGACTTCTGGAAGAAGTTCAACACCCAGGCCTCGGGCGGCAACGCACCGGACGTCTTCCAGAACGCCATCGGCTTCCTGCGCAAGTACGACGCGAAGAACGTCCTCCTCGACCTGCGCGAGCAGGCCGAGAAGGGAAACCTCCGCCTCGAAGGGTTCCGGGCCGGCCTGGAGAAGTTCGGCGAGGTCGACGGCAAGCTGCTCGGCATACCCGTCGGCAGCAACTCGATGGCCCTCGTCGTCGACCAGACCGTCTTCACCAAGGCCGGCGTCACCCCGAAGCCCGGCTGGACCTGGGACGAGTACCACGAGGCCCTCGCCAGGATCCACGACAGCCAGGGCCGGGCCGGCGACGCGGGCCCGTACGGGATCATGTACCTGTACGACCTCTACCTGCGCCAGCACGGCAAGGCCTTCTTCACCACCTCCGGACTCGGCTTCACCGAGGCGGACCTCACGGACTGGTGGACCAAGGCGTTCCAGCGCGTGAAGTCCGGCGTCTACGCCGACCCGAAGAAGACCATCCAGGCCAAGCCCAAGTCCGCGGTCACCGCCGGACTCGCGGGCGGCGAGTTCACCTGGGACAACTTCTCCGTCCGCTACACCGCCGAGGGCAAGAGCCGCTACGGCCTCGCGCCCATCCCCACCACCGACGGCCACAGGACCGGCCAGTACCTCGGCTCCCTCATGCTCAGCGCCTCCAGGCGCACCAAGCACCCGAAGGAGGTCGCCCAGTTCATCGACTTCATGGTCCACGACCCCGAAGTCGGAAAGATCATGGGCTACGACCGGGGCGTCCCGGCCACCGAGGCCCAGTACCGGGCGTACGTGCCGACCGACGAGGTCGGCAAGCAGATCGCCGCGTACGAGAAGCAGCTCGTCGAGTCCCGCGTCCTGGAGCCGATCACCCCCCACCCGGCCGGCGCCGACGTCTGCGAGGCCGCCTTCCTGCGCCTCGCCGAGGAGATGTCCCTGGGCACCCGGACCGTCGCGGACGCGGTGAAGCAGTACTTCACCGAGGCGAAGACGGCGCTCTCCTCCTGATGGCCGCCGCCGTGACCCCCGCACCCCGCCCCGCACCGCCCGGCCGGCCCGACGGGGAGGCCGCAGCGGCGGACTCCCGGCCGGACGGCGGGCGCCCGCGCGGTTCCTCCCGTCCCGGTGGGCCCTCGCGCGCTTCCTCCCGTCCCGGTGGGGCCCGCCGCGAGAACCTCGCCGGCTACCTCTTCATGTCCCCCTGGATCGCGGGCTTCCTCCTGCTCACCGCGGGGCCCATGGTCGCCTCGCTCTACTTCGCCTTCACCGACTACAACCTCTTCGACGCCCCGAAGTGGATCGGCCTCGACAACTTCACCGAGATGTTCGGCGACCCCCGCTGGCGCACCTCGGTCGAGGTCACCGGCCGGTACGTGGTCATCGGCACCCCGCTGAAGCTCGCCGCCGCGCTCGGCGTCGCCCTGCTGCTCAACCAGAGCCGCCGCGGGCAGGGCTTCTACCGGGCCGCGTTCTACGCGCCCTCTCTCATCGGGGCCAGCGTCTCGATCGCCGTCGTCTGGCGCGCGCTCTTCTCCGATGGCGCCGCCGTCGACCGCGGGCAGCAGCTCCTCGGCATGGAGGCCGGCGGCTGGATCGGCGACCCCGACCGCATCATCTACGCCCTGGTCGCCCTCACCGTCTGGCAGTTCGGCGCCCCCATGGTCATCTTCCTCGCCGGCCTCAAGCAGGTGCCGCGCGAGCTGTACGAGGCGGCGCAGGTCGACGGGGCGAGCCCCTGGCGGAGGTTCTGGCACATCACCCTGCCGATGATCTCGCCGGTGCTCTTCTTCAACGTGCTCCTGGAGACCATCCACTCCTTCCAGATCTTCGGCTCCGCCTACATCATCGGCAGCCAGGGCAACGCCTGCGGACCGGCCGACGGCACCCTCGTCTACACCTGCTACCTCTACGTCCAGGGCTTCGAGAACAGCCGGATGGGCCTGGCCTCGGCGATGGCCTGGATGCTGCTGCTCGCCGTCGGCCTCGTCACGGCGGTCCTGTTCTGGTCCCAGCGGCGCTGGGTGCACTACGAGGAGGCGGGCCGATGAGCCTCGTCACGCGTACCGGCGGAAGGGCGCGCACGCTCGGTCCGCTCACCTGGCACCTCGGTGCCCTGGCCGTCCTCGCCGTCATCCTCTACCCCGTGGTCTGGGTGATCGGCGGCTCCTTCAAACCGAACGACGAGATCGTCGGCAGCCTGAACCTCCTCCCCACCGACCCCATCACCGACAACTACCGGCGCCTCGCCGACGGCATCGCCGACATCCCCATCTCCACCTTCTTCGGCAACTCCCTCTTCCTGGCCGTCGGTTCGGTGATCGGCGTGCTGATCTCCAGCTCGCTCGCCGCGTACGCCTTCGCCAAGATCGGCTTCGCCGGCCGGGGGCTCCTGTTCACCCTGATGATCGGCACGCTGCTGCTGCCGTACCACGTGCTGCTCATCCCGCAGTACGTCCTCTTCCAGAAGCTCGAACTCGTCAACACCTACACGCCGTTGCTGCTCGGCAAGTACCTGGCCACCGACGCCTTCTTCGTCTTCCTGATGCTCCAGTTCATGCGCGGACTGCCGAGGGAACTCGACGAGGCGGCGCGCCTCGACGGCTGCGGGCACCTGCGGACGTACTGGTCGATCGTGCTGCCGCTGTGCCGGCCGGCGCTCATCACCAGCGCGATCTTCACCTTCATCAACGCCTGGAACGACTTCCTGGGCCCGCTGATCTACCTCAACGACCCCGAGAAGTACACGGTCTCCCTGGGCCTGAAGATGTTCGTCGACCAGGACGGCGTCGCCAACTACGGAGGCATGATCGCGATGTCGCTCGTGGCACTGCTCCCGGTGGTCGCGTTCTTCCTCGCCTTCCAGCGGTACCTGATCGACGGCATGGCCACATCGGGGCTCAAATGAGGGGCGCACGCTTCCAGGCCCGCTTCGCGGTCTTCGCCGAGAGCCTGCTGGTGGGAGTCTGGATCGCCGTCGCCGCACTGCCGCTGGTCACGCTCCCGGCGGCGCTCGCGGCCGGCGCGGCGCACCTGCGGCGCTGGACGGGTGGCGAGGACGCCGGCCTGCGGTACTTCGCCGCCGACCTGCGCGCGGCGCTGCGGGGCGGGGGCTGGGCGACGGGCCTCGGCTGCGTGGCGGTGTCCGCCCTGACGGCCGCCGACGTGATGCTCGTACGGGCGCTGCCCGTGCCGGGCGGACGGGCGACGGGCGCCGTGGCGGTCCTCACGGCGCTCTGGCTCACGGTCACCGTCCTGCGGGCGGCGACGGCGTGGCGCCCGGGGCTGCGCTGGCGGGCCCTGCTCGGTCCCGCCGCCCGCCGGACGCTGCGGGACCCGGCGGGTTCGCTCCTCGTCGTCTGCGGCCTGGCGGTGATCGCCGCGTCGGGTTGGCTCTCCGCCCCGCTGGCCCTGCCGGCCCTCGGCATCCTGATCGCCTCGACCCTGGCGGCGGAACACCGCCGGGCCTCACCGGCCACCTGACCCCACACCTCCGCCGCGCCCCGTTCCGCCGGGCCGATGCCCCCCCCCGTTGTGGGCAATCGTTCCGCTGGGGCGGAACGGGTGGGCACAACGGAACGGCGCCCCTTGCCGGGCCTAGGCTCCCGCGCCCTGACCCGCACCGGGTTGCGCGCCGCGCTCGTGGTGCGGGTCCAGGCGCGGAACGCGGAGGCGCCGCTGAAGGCGCCGTCCCGTGTGCCCACCCGTCCCGCCCCAGCG
>NZ_JBEXSZ010000150.1:0-20288 GCF_040613865.1 Streptomyces sp. NPDC006197
AACGCCCGGTTACATTCCGAACCCGGAAGCTAAGCCTTTCAGCGCCGATGGTACTGCAGGGGGGACCCTGTGGGAGAGTAGGACACCGCCGAACACCTGCCCTTTTAGCTCAGTCGGTAGAGCGTCTCCATGGTAAGGAGAAGGTCAACGGTTCGATTCCGTTAAAGGGCTCAGAGTAAGAAGGCCCCCGCCTTGTGGCGGGGGCCTTTTTGCGTTCCCGGGAGGATGCGCTGATGCCGGCGATCCCCTTCCGGGGATCGCCGGCATCAGTCAGCGGTCGTGCGGCTCGTGCAGACGCATCGCGAGGATGGCCATGTCGTCGGAGGCGGGAGCCTGGGCGAAGCGCTCGACGGCCCGGAGGACACGGGAGGCGACCGCGCCGGCCGTCAGGCCCGTGCAGGTCTTCAGGACCTCGGCCAGGCCGTCGTCGCCCAGCATCCGGGAGCCCTCGCGGCGTTCCGTCACGCCGTCCGTGACACAGAGGAGGACGTCGCCCGGGTCGAGCGTGACCGTCTGCTCGTACAGCTCCAGGTCCTCCATGACGCCCAGGAGCGGCTGCGGTTCGGCCGCGGGCTCGACCGTGCCGTCCGGGCGGAGGCGCAGCGGGAGGGGATGGCCGGCGCAGACGACCTTGAGGATCGCCGAGCCGTCCTCCTGCGGGCGCATCTCGCCGTAGAGGAGCGTCAGGAAGCGGCTGCGGGCGCCCTCGTCGAGGATCGCCGCGTTCAGCCGCTCCAGGACGGCGGGGCCGCCGAAGCCTTCGCGGGCCAGGAGGCGCAGCGCGTGGCGGGCCAGGCCGGTGACGGCGGCCGCCTCCGGGCCCGTACCGCAGACGTCGCCGATGGCGAAGCCGTACGCGCCGTCCCGGATGGGGAAGAGGTCGTAGAAGTCGCCTCCGACCTCGTTGCCCTCGCCGGCGGCGCGGTAGATGACGTCGACCTCGACGCCCGGGATCGTGGGGAGGCCGGGCGGGAGCAGGCTGCGCTGGAGGGACTGGCTGATCGCCACGCGCTCCGAGTACAGGCGGGCGTTGTCCAGGGCCAGGGCGGCCCGGCGCGAGAGGTCCTCGGCGAGCTCCAGGATCTCCTGGCGGAAGTGGTCCTCCGAGGGCCTGCCGAGGGTCAGCATGCCGATGACCCGGTTGCGGGCGACCAGCGGCAGGACGACCGTCTCGCCGGCGACCGCGCTCGCGGTGGCGAGGGTGTTGTCGATGCCGGAGGAGAGCGGACTCGCGGGATGGTCGAGGGCGCGGACCGAGGCGGTCAGCGCGGCGCGGTGTGCGGCTTCGCCGGGGGCGGACCAGACGCGGGCGCCGGGGGTCGGCACCGGGTCCGGCGGGGCGATGGAGGAGAGCAGGGCCTTGAGGCCGTCGATGCGGTCCTCGTCCTCGTGGAGCACGTACGAGAGGTACGGGTCGGAGGCCTGGTCGGCGATCGTGTAGACCGCGCACCAGGTGGCGAGGGTGGGGACCGTCATCTGGGCCATGAGGGCCAGGGTCTGGTCGCGGTCGAGGGTGCCGGCCAGGAGGTCGGAGGCCTCGACGAGGAAGCTGAGGGAGCCGCGGCGGAGTCGTTCCAGTTCGCCGAGGCGGGCCGATTCGACGGCCAGGGCGATGCGGTCCGCCGCGAACTGGAGGCGGAGGGCCTCCTCGTTCGAATAGCGGTTCGCGCGCTCGGCGGCCACGCCGAGGGAGCCGGTGAGCCGGCCCTCGACCTTGAGGGGGACGGTGACGACCGAGCGCATGCCGGTGCCTTCGAGGAGCGGGACGGCGCCGGGGACGGCGGCCAGGTCCTCGTGGACGGCGGGCATGCGGGCGGAGCCGTAACGGCTGGCGCCGGTCTCCACGGGGACGCGGGCGAAGCGCTGGCGGGCGGCCGGGAGGCCGGTGGTCGCCCGTACCTCCAGTTCCGTCTCGTCGTCGGTGGCGAGCAGGAGGAAGGCGGCGTCGCCGTCGAGCATGTCGCGGGCGCGCTCGACCGTGCGCTGGAGGAGGCCGTCGAGGTCGTCGGGGGCCGGGGAGCCGATGAAGACCTCGAAGGGGTCGGCGGCGCGGCTCTCGGTGCCCGGATCGACGGCGGGACGCTGGGGGGTCTGGAGGACGGCGCGCTCGTGCTCCCGTACGAGGAGGCAGACGGTGGAGGGCTCGCCCTGGGCGTCGCGGACCCGGAGGTGCGAGGCGTAGACGGGGATCACACGGCCGTCGGCGCAGCGGATGCCGTAGCTGCCCTCCCAGCGGGAGAGGCGGAGGGCCTCGGCGAGGCCGGTGCCGATGCCGGGGGTGTGGGGCCAGGCGGCGAGGTCGCCGAGGGGTTTGCCGGTGACCTGCTCGGCCTCGTAGCCGAAGAGCTCCTCGGAGTCCTCGTTCCAGGCGGTGATCGAGCCGCCGCGGTCGATCTGGACGACGGCGACGCGGACGCGGCTCTCGGCGACCGGGAGGAGGGCGTCGGGGAGGACGGGGCCGGCGGAGCGGGTGCCGACGGGGCGCTGGGGGAGGTCGAGGTGGAACCAGACGTGCTTGCGGGTGGGGGAGTAGTCGACGCCCCAGCGGTGGGCGAGGGCGGCGCAGAGGAGCAGGCCGCGGCCGTTCTCGCGGTCCGGGCTGCCGAGGGAGCGGCCGCTCTGGACGGGGATCTCGCGCTCGGGGTAGCGGTCGGCGACCTCGACGCGGACGCTGTCGTCGGAGCGGAGGCAGAGGACCTCGGCGGAGGTGCCGGCGTGGATGACGGCGTTGGTGACGAGCTCGCTGGTGAGGACGACGGCGTCGTCGACGAGTTCGGGGTGTCCCCAGCCCTGGAGGGTGTCCCGGACGAAGGCGCGGGCGGCCGCGACGGACCGCCCGACGGGCTCGAAGGTGGCAGTCGCCCGCGCGGTGATCACAGCACTCCTCGTACGCGTCTCGACGCCCGGCTCTGCCATGCTCGGTCTGTCCCTCCCGC
Organism: Streptomyces sp. NPDC006197; assembly: GCF_040613865.1. Taxonomy (NCBI): domain Bacteria; kingdom Bacillati; phylum Actinomycetota; class Actinomycetes; order Kitasatosporales; family Streptomycetaceae; genus Streptomyces; species Streptomyces sp. NPDC006197. The sequence goes on from NZ_JBEXSZ010000150.1 coordinate 2,937, forward strand.
TGCCCGGTGGTCGTGCCCACGCCACACCGCCCCCGCCGGGCGGACCGGGGCGGTTGGACAGCCGGATGCCAGGTTACTTACCTTCGCTGTCCGAGCGGATGCCGGTCACCGTTGATTCCGTCCCTAGAGGGTAGGGACGCTGTACGAAGCTGCCGAACTGTTATCGCCAGGTTCGGACACGGTGAAACACTGGGCAGGCTGACGGCGAGAGCCGGAGCGGAACGGTCGACCCCTTTCGGGAGGGACACGGTGGAGTCTGGCACGGCGGCGCGGCGCGGCGGAGGCAGTGGCACGCGCGCGAGGGGCGGGCGTTCCCGTGGGGGGACGGTCCAGGTGGACGCGGCGGCGCTGGAGCGGTTGCTGGCCGCGCTGGTGTCGATGCGGGACGGGAACTTCCGCAGGCGGCTGACGGTGTCCGGCGACGGGGTCATGGCGGAGATCTCCGCCGTGTTCAACGAGGTCGCCGACCGGCAGATGCACGTGACGGGGGAGCTGTCGCGGGTCCGGCGGGTGGTCGGCCGTGAGGGCAAGCTGTCCGAGCGTCTTGAGGCGGGGGCCAGCGAGGGGGCGTGGGCGGCGGCGATCGAGGCCGCGAACGCGCTCGTCGACGATCTGGCCCGGCCGGTGTCCGAGGTGGGGCGGGTCCTGTCGGCGGTGGCCGAGGGCGATCTGGACCAGCGGATGGATCTGCGTTCGGAGAGTGCGGACGGGACCGTGCGGCCGCTGCGCGGGGAGTTCCTGAAGGTCGCCCGTACCGCCAACAACCTGGTCGACCAGTTGTCGGTGTTCGCCTCCGAGGTGACCCGGGTCGCCGTCGAGGTGGGCACGGACGGCAAGCTGGGCGGGCAGGCGCAGGTGCGCGGGGTGTCCGGTTCGTGGAAGGACCTCACGGACTCGGTCAACACCATGGCGAACCGGCTGACGGCCCAGGTGCGGGACATCGCGCTCGTGACGACGGCGGTCGCGGACGGCGATCTGTCGCAGAAGGTCACGGCGAACGTCGCCGGCGAGATGCTGGAGCTGAAGAACACCGTCAACCGGATGGTGGACCAGCTGTCGTCGTTCTCCTCCGAGGTGACCCGCGTCGCGCGCGAGGTGGGTACGGAGGGCGAGCTCGGCGGTCAGGCGGAGGTGGCCGGGGTCGCCGGCGTGTGGAAGGACCTCACCGACTCCGTCAACACGATGGCGGGCAATCTCACCAATCAGGTGAGAGGGATCGCGGAGGTGACGACGGCGGTCGCCAACGGTGACCTGTCGCAGAAGGTGCGGGTCTCCGCGCGCGGTGAGATCGCCCAACTCGCCGACACCATCAACCAGATGACGGAGACGCTGCGGACGTTCGCCGACGAGGTGACCCGGGTGTCGGGCGAGGTCGGCGCGCAGGGTCTGCTGGGCGGCCAGGCGCAGGTGCCGGGTGCGGCGGGCACGTGGAAGGACCTCACGGACTCCGTCAACACGGTCTTCCGGAACATCACCACGCAGGTGCGGGACATCGCGCAGGTGACGACGGCGGTGGCCAACGGTGATCTGTCGCAGAAGGTCACGGTGGACGTGGCCGGCGAGATGCTGGAGCTGAAGAACACCGTCAACACGATGGTGGACCAGCTCTCCGCCTTCGGTTCCGAGGTGACCCGGGTGGCCCGGGAGGTCGGCGTCGAGGGTCTGCTCGGCGGCCAGGCCGAGGTGCCGGGTGCGGCGGGGACGTGGAAGGACCTCACCGACTCGGTGAACACGGCCTTCCGGAACCTGACCGGTCAGGTGCGGGACATCGCGCAGGTGACGACGGCGGTGGCCAACGGCGATCTGTCGCAGAAGGTCACGGTGGACGTGGCCGGCGAGATGCTGGAGCTGAAGAACACCGTCAACACGATGGTGTCGCAGCTGTCGTCCTTCGCGGACCAGGTGACCCGGATGGCCCGGGACGTGGGCACCGAGGGCCGGCTGGGCGGTCAGGCGCGGGTGGACGGGGTGTCCGGGCGCTGGCGGGAGCTCACGGACTCCGTGAACTTCATGGCCGGCAACCTGACCTCGCAGGTGCGGCAGATCGCGCAGGTGACGACGGCCGTGGCCCGTGGCGACCTGTCGCAGAAGATCGACGTGGACGCGCGGGGCGAGATCCTGGAGCTGAAGAACACCATCAACACGATGGTGGACCAGCTGTCCGCCTTCGCGGACCAGGTGACCCGGGTGGCCCGCGAGGTGGGCACGGACGGGCGGCTCGGCGGTCAGGCGCAGGTGCCGGGCGTGGCCGGTGTGTGGCGTGATCTGACGGACTCGGTGAACGGCATGGCCGGCAACCTCACCACCCAGGTCCGCAACATCGCGCAGGTCGCCACCGCGGTGGCGCGCGGTGACCTGTCGCAGAAGATCGACGTGGACGCGCGGGGCGAGATCCTGGAGCTGAAGAACACCCTCAACACGATGGTGGACCAGCTCTCGAACTTCGCGGAGCAGGTGACCCGGGTGGCCCGCGAGGTGGGTACCGAGGGCATCCTGGGCGGCCAGGCCGAGGTGCAGGGGGTCTCCGGCACCTGGAAGGACCTCACCCAGTCGGTGAACTTCATGGCGAACAACCTCACCATCCAGGTGCGGAACATCGCCGAGGTCACGACGGCGGTCGCCATGGGCGACCTGTCGAAGAAGATCACGGTCGACGCCAAGGGCGAGATCCTGGAGCTGGTGACGACCGTCAACACGATGGTGGACCAGCTGTCGAACTTCGCCGACGAGGTGACGAGAGTGGCCCGTGAGGTGGGCACCGAGGGCATCCTCGGCGGCCAGGCCCGGGTGCGCGGGGTGACCGGCACCTGGAAGGACCTCAGCGACAACGTGAACCTGATGGCCAACAACCTGACCAGCCAGGTGCGCAACATCTCCCGGGTCTCCGCGGCCGTCGCCAACGGCGATCTGACGAAGAAGGTCACCGTCGAGGCGCGCGGCGAGGTCGCCGAGCTCGCCGACACCGTCAACACGATGGTGACGACGCTGTCGTCGTTCGCCGACGAGGTGACCCGGGTGGCCCGTGAGGTGGGCACGGACGGCATCCTGGGCGGCCAGGCGCGGGTGCCCGGGGTGTCGGGTACGTGGCGTGATCTGACGGACTCGGTGAACGGCATGGCCGACAACCTGACCGGTCAGGTGCGCCAGATCGCCGCCGTCACCACCGCCATCGCCAAGGGCGACCTCACCAAGAAGATCGACATCGACGCGCGCGGCGAGATCCAGGAGCTGAAGAGCACCATCAACACGATGGTCGACCAGCTGTCGAACTTCGCCGAGGAGGTCACCCGGGTCGCCCGCGAGGTGGGTACGGACGGGCAGCTGGGCGGTCAGGCCCGGGTCCGTGACGTGGACGGCACCTGGCGGGACCTGACCGAGTCCGTGAACGAGATGGCCGGGAACCTGACCCGTCAGGTGCGGGCGATCGCGGCCGTCGCCACGGCGGTGACCCGGGGCGACCTCAACCTCAAGATCGACGGTGTCGACGCGGCGGGCGAGATCCAGGCCCTCCAGGAGAACATCAACACCATGATCGCCAACCTGCGCGACACCACCCTCGCCAACGAGGAGCAGGACTGGCTCAAGGGCAACCTGGCCCGCATCTCCGGCCTCATGCAGGGCCGGCGGGACCTGGACGACGTGGCCTCGCTCATCATGAGCGAGCTGACGCCGGTGGTCTCGGCCCAGCACGGCGCCTTCTTCGTGGCCATGCCGACGAACTCCGCGCACGGCGACGCCGAGCTCGTGGGCGAGGGCGACGGCTCGTACGAGCTGCGGATGCGCGGGAGTTACGGATACTCCGCCGGGTCCATGCCGACCTCGTTCCGGCCCGGGGAGACCCTCATCGGGACGGCGGCGGAGGAGAAGCGGACCATCCAGGTCAACGTGCCGCCGGGCTACCTGAAGATCTCGTCGGGGCTCGGCGAGGCCGCGCCCGCGCACGTGATCGTGCTGCCGGTCCTCTTCGAGGGGAAGGTCCTCGGCGTGATCGAGCTGGCGTCCTTCCAGCCGTTCACGCAGATCCAGCGGGACTTCCTGAACCAGCTCGCCGAACTGATCGCGACCACGGTCAACACCATCAGCGTCAACACCAAGACCGAGGTGCTGCTCCAGCAGTCGCAGAAGCTCACCGAGCAGCTCAAGGAGCGGTCGGCGGAGCTGGAGCACCGGCAGAAGGAGCTCCAGGGCTCCAACCTGGAGCTGGAGGAGAAGGCCGAGCTGCTCGCCCGGCAGAACCGCGACATCGAGGTGAAGAACACCGAGATCGAGGAGGCCCGGCAGGTCCTCGAGGAGCGGGCGGAGCAGCTCGCCGTCTCCATGCGGTACAAGTCGGAGTTCCTCGCCAACATGTCGCACGAGCTGCGCACGCCGCTCAACTCGCTGCTGATCCTGGCCAAGTTGCTCGCGGACAACGCCGAGACCAATCTGACGCCGAAGCAGGTCGAGTTCGCGGAGACCATCCACGGCGCGGGTTCGGACCTGCTCCAGCTGATCAACGACATCCTCGACCTGTCGAAGGTCGAGGCGGGCAAGATGGACGTCTCGCCGACCCGTATCGCGCTGGTCCAGCTCGTCGACTACGTGGAGGCGACGTTCCGGCCGCTCACGGCGGAGAAGGGGCTCGACTTCTCGGTGCGGGTCTCGCCCGAGCTGCCGGCCACGCTCCACACCGACGAGCAGCGGCTGCTCCAGGTCCTGCGCAACCTGCTGTCCAACGCGGTGAAGTTCACCGACACGGGCGCGGTGGAGCTGGTGATCCGGCCGGCCGGCGCGGACGTGCCGCAGTCGATCCGCGAGCAGCTCCTGGAGGCGGGTTCGCTGCGCGATCCGGAGGCCGACCTGATCGCCTTCTCGGTCACCGACACCGGGATCGGGATCGCGGCGAGCAAGATGCGGGTCATCTTCGAGGCGTTCAAGCAGGCGGACGGCACGACCAGCCGGAAGTACGGCGGTACGGGTCTCGGGCTCTCGATCAGCCGGGAGATCGCGCGGCTGCTCGGCGGCGAGATCTTCGCGGCGAGCGAGCCCGGCCGCGGTTCGACGTTCACGCTCTACCTGCCGCTGAGCCCGACGGAGCTGCCGTCGAGCGGCTACGGGCAGGGCGGGCAGGACGCCGAGGACCCGCAGCAGGGGGCCGAGGAGGGGACGGCCGGGGCCGTCCACCCCTTCCCGCACTTCCCGCCGACGCCCGTACGGACGGAGGCGCGGTCCGGGGCCGGGGCGCTGTTCCGGCACCGGCGGAAGGCCGCGGCGGAGGCGACCGGGGTGCGGGGCGCGGTTCCGGGGCAGGCCGGGCAGCAGAGCGCGGCGGACCGGGAGGAGCCGGAGGCCGAGCCGCGCCGTACGTTCAACTTCTCCGGCGAGAAGGTGCTGATCGTCGACGACGACATCCGCAACGTCTTCGCGCTCACCAGCGTCCTGGAGCAGCACGGCCTCGCGGTGCTCTACGCCGAGAACGGGCGGGAGGGCATCGAGGTCCTGGAGCAGCACGACGACGTCACGGTCGTGCTGATGGACATCATGATGCCGGAGATGGACGGATACGCGACGACGACCGCGATCCGGCGCATGCCGCAGTTCGCGGGGCTGCCGATCATCGCGCTGACGGCGAAGGCGATGAAGGGCGACCGGGAGAAGGCGATCGAGTCCGGCGCCTCGGACTACGTGACGAAGCCGGTCGACCCCGATCACCTGCTGTCGGTCATGGAACAGTGGATGCGGGGCGAGTGACCCCGCACCGGGGGTCCGCGCCGGGCGGCGCGGACCCCCGGCCCGGGCGGCACGGATTTCCGGGCTCCGTCGGGGCGCGCCGGCCGACTGTCGCCAGGGGCGTGTGAGAGGGCGGGATACGGGGAACCTTCTGGTCTCCCACCGCGTTTCTGCTACGTGCACAGTGACATCGCGGTGACAGGGTGTGGCGACGGGCGGGGTGCGGCTACGATGACCGGCACAAGGACGGACGGCGCTAGGGAGTCGTCTTCTGGGGCGGCGCCCGGTGCTTCCCCCGGTTCGGGGGTCCGGGGAGAGCTGTTGCCGGGACGAGGAGGACGGGGCATGGTGCAGAAGGCCAAGATCCTCCTGGTCGATGACCGGCCGGAGAATCTGCTGGCGCTGGAGGCCATTCTCTCCGCGCTCGATCAGACGCTGGTGCGGGCATCGTCCGGGGAGGAAGCGCTCAAGGCGCTGTTGACGGACGACTTCGCGGTCATCCTGCTCGACGTCCAGATGCCGGGAATGGACGGTTTCGAGACCGCCGCCCACATCAAGCGGCGCGAGCGGACCCGGGACATCCCGATCATCTTCCTCACCGCCATCAACCACGGCCCCCACCACACTTTCCGGGGGTACGCGGCCGGGGCGGTCGACTACATCTCCAAGCCCTTCGACCCGTGGGTGCTGCGCGCCAAGGTCTCCGTCTTCGTCGAGCTCTACATGAAGAACTGCAAGCTGCGCGAGCAGGCCGCCCTGCTGCGGCTGCAGTTGGAGGGCGGCGGCGAGGGCGGTCACGGCAAGGAGTCCGCCGGGCTGCTCGCCGAGCTCTCCGCCCGGCTCGCGGCCGTCGAGGAGCAGGCCGAGGCCCTGTCGAAGCAGCTCGACGACGACTCCGCCGACGCGGCGGCCGTCGCCACCGCCGCGCATCTGGAGCGCAAGCTCACCGGGCTGCGCCGGGCCCTGGACGCGCTGGAGCCGGGTACGGGCGCCGCGCCGACCCTGCCCGCCCAGGGCTGACGCACCGTCACCCGCCGTCCCGTCCGGCGGGGATCGCCGTGATGTGACGTCAGCACCGCGCTGCGGCACGGACGACACGAACGGGTGAGGCGGACAGGCGCTCCCCACACCCCTCCCCACACCGGTAACCTCGGCATCATGGCTTCACGTACGTCCGGCAAGGGTTCCCAGGGCACGGCGGGCACCGCGAAACCGCGCGCCGGCCGGACGACGGGTGCCGCGAAGAAAGCGGCGCCCGTGAAGTCCTCCGCCAAACCGCCCGCGAAGAAGACGGCCGCGAAGAAGGCGCCGGCGAAGAAGGCCGCGCCCGCCAAGCGCGCGCCCGCGCGGAAGACAGCCGCGAAGAAGGCCGCCCCGCGCCCCGCCCCGTCCCCGACCGGGGGCGTCTACCGGCTCGCGCGCGGCGCCTGGCTCGGCCTCGCCCACGCCATCGGGGCGATGTTCCGGAGCATAGGACGCGGCGCCAAGGGGCTCGACCCCGCGCACCGCAAGGACGGGCTCGCGCTGCTCCTGCTCGCCCTCGCGCTGATCGTCGCCGCCGGCACCTGGTCCAACCTGCGCGGCCCGGTCGGCGACCTCGTCGAGATGCTCGTGACCGGATCCTTCGGCCGGCTCGACCTGCTCGTGCCGCTGCTCCTCGGCGCGATCGGCATCCGGCTCATCCTGTATCCGGAGAAGCCCGAGGCCAACGGCCGGATCAGCATCGGCCTCTCCGCACTCGTCATCGGCATCCTCGGACAGGTGCACATCGCCTGCGGTTCACCGGGACGCGGCGACGGCAGCGCGGCCATGCAGGACGCCGGCGGGCTCATCGGCTGGGCCGCGTCCCAGCCCCTCGTCTTCATGATGGGCGAGGTCCTCGCCGTACCGATGCTGGTGCTGCTCACCGTCTTCGGGCTGCTCGTGGTCACCGCCACCCCGGTCAACGCGATCCCGCAGCGGCTGCGCGCGCTCGGCGCCAGGCTGGGCATCATCGAACTCCCGTACGACCCGGCGGAGGCCGAGGAGTACGGGGGACACCCGGACCACGAGGCGTACGGCGAGGAGTGGCGGGACGCGGAACCGCGGCCCGCACGGCCCGTCCGGCGCCGCTCGGCCGGCCCCGCGGAGCCGTACGACATCGACCGGGCCGAGGCGGAGACGCCGGAGCGGCGCGGCCGCTCGACCCGCCGGAACTCCGGCCTGGACCCGGTCGACGTCGCCGCGGCGGCCGCCGCCGCGCTCGACGGCGCCGTGCTGAACGGCATGCCGCCCTCGCCGATCGTCGCCGACCTGACCAAGGACGTCACCGCCGAGCGGAACGCCGCCCTGGCCGCCTCCGCGGCCCCGGTCACGGAAGCCGCCGAGAAGGCCGCGCCCGTACCGTCGGCCCGCGGGGGAGACCGTTCCGGCGGAGGCGTACCCGATCTGACGAAGCCGGCGCCCGAGCCGACCGACCTGCCGCCCCGGGCCGAGCAGCTCCAGCTCGCGGGCGACATCACGTACTCCCTGCCCTCGCTCGACCTCCTGGAGCGCGGCGGACCGGGCAAGACCCGCAGCGCCGCCAACGACGCGGTCGTCGACGCGCTCTCCAACGTCTTCGTCGAGTTCAAGGTCGACGCGGCCGTCACCGGCTTCACGCGCGGTCCGACGGTCACGCGGTACGAGGTCGAGCTCGGCCCGGCCGTGAAGGTCGAGAAGATCACGGCCCTGACCAAGAACATCGCCTACGCCGTGGCTTCGCCCGACGTGCGGATCATCTCGCCGATCCCCGGGAAGTCCGCGGTCGGCATCGAGATCCCGAACAGCGACCGCGAGATGGTCAACCTGGGGGACGTGCTGCGGCTCGCGGACGCGGCCGGGGACGAGCACCCGATGCTGGTCGCGCTCGGCAAGGACGTCGAGGGCGGCTACGTGATGGCCAACCTGGCGAAGATGCCGCACATCCTGGTCGCCGGTGCCACGGGCTCCGGAAAGTCCTCGTGCATCAACTGCCTGATCACGTCGGTCATGATAAGAGCGACCCCGGAGGACGTCCGGATGGTCCTCGTCGACCCCAAGCGGGTCGAGCTCACCGCCTACGAGGGCATCCCGCACCTGATCACCCCGATCATCACCAACCCCAAGAAGGCCGCCGAGGCGCTCCAGTGGGTCGTGCGCGAGATGGACCTGCGCTACGACGACCTGGCCGCCTTCGGCTACCGGCACATCGACGACTTCAACCAGGCCGTCCGGGACGGCAAGATCAAGCTGCCCGAGGGCAGCGAGCGCGAGCTCAACCCGTACCCGTACCTCCTGGTGATCGTCGACGAGCTGGCCGACCTGATGATGGTCGCGCCGCGCGACGTCGAGGACTCGATCGTCCGCATCACCCAGTTGGCCCGCGCCGCCGGCATCCACCTCGTGCTCGCCACCCAGCGGCCGTCCGTGGACGTCGTCACCGGCCTGATCAAGGCGAACGTGCCCTCGCGGCTCGCGTTCGCCACCTCCTCGCTCGCCGACAGCCGGGTCATCCTGGACCAGCCCGGCGCCGAGAAGCTGATCGGCAAGGGCGACGGCCTCTTCCTGCCGATGGGCGCCAACAAGCCCGTCCGCATGCAGGGCGCGTTCGTCACCGAGGCCGAGGTCGCGGCCGTCGTGCAGCACTGCAAGGACCAGATGACGCCCGTCTTCCGGGACGACGTCACCGTCGGCACCAAGCAGAAGAAGGAGATCGACGAGGACATCGGCGACGACCTCGACCTGCTGTGCCAGGCGGCCGAGCTGGTCGTCTCGACGCAGTTCGGCTCCACCTCGATGCTCCAGCGGAAACTGCGCGTGGGCTTCGCGAAGGCCGGCCGGCTGATGGACCTGATGGAGTCGCGCAACATCGTCGGACCGAGCGAGGGGTCGAAGGCGCGGGACGTGCTCGTCAAGCCGGACGAGCTGGACGGGGTCCTCGCCGTGATCCGCGGGGAGTCGGGGGAGTAGGGCCGCCTCCGGCGGATCGGGGCCCGCGGCGTCCGGTCCGCCGGACGGGCCCCGGCGGGTGTGGCCCCTCCGGGCCCGGGTACCCGATCGAGATCAGCCCGAGACTCACTCGTAAGGGAACGGAGGGCAACCGTTTCCCCTGGCCGTACGTCAAGTTGGAGGAAGGGACAGCAGGATGTCCCAGCCTCATGGCGTACAAACAGCACCCGCCCGGTTGCCCCACCCTTTCGTACCACCCATAGACTGAACGTCCAGCAGGTGGCTACACGCTCGAAAGGCGCTCTCGTGTCCATCGGCAACTCCCCCGAAGACGACCGGACCTTCCCGGCAGACGACCGGGACTCGATCGGTCGCGCTCTCCAGCAGGCCCGAATCGCCGCCGGTCTCACCGTCGAAGAGGTCAGTGCCTCCACCCGTGTCCGGATCCCGATCGTGCACGCGATCGAGGAGGACGACTTCTCGCGCTGTGGCGGCGACGTCTACGCCCGCGGCCACATCCGTACCCTCGCGCGCGCCGTCGCCCTCGATCCGGCTCCGCTGATCGAGCAGTACGACGCCGAGCACGGCGGCCGTCCCGCGCCCACCCCCGCCGCCCCGCTCTTCGAGGCGGAACGTATCCGCCCCGAACCGCGCCGGCCCAACTGGACCGCCGCGATGGTCGCGGCCATCGTCGCCGTCGTCGGATTCGTCGGCTTCACGATGTTCAACGGCAACGAGGCACCCAGGGGGACCACCGCGGCCGACGGCGGCCCGGCCCCCGCCCCGGAGAAGGCCACCTCCGCGACCAAGCCGAAGCCGGTCAAGCCCGCCGCGCCCAAGCCCACCGAGAGCGCGATCGCCGCGGTCCCGCAGGACAAGGTCACGGTCAAGCTCTCCGCGATCGACGACAAGAGCTGGATCTCGGCCAAGGCGCACGACGGCAAGCTCCTCTTCGACGGTCTCCTCCTCAAGGGCGAGTCCAAGACCTTCCAGGACGACGAGCGCGTGGACCTGGTCCTCGGCAACGCCGGCGCGATCGAGCTCTACGTGAACGGCAAGAAGCTCGCCGACAAGTTCGAATCCGGCCAGGTCGAGCGGCTCAGCTACACCAAGGGCGACCCCGAGGCCGGCTGAGCCCCGTGATGTGACCTCTGTCGCGCAGGTGAACCCTGCGCGACGGGGGAACGGCCGGGACGAAGTAGTCTTGAGTCCATGCCCGAACGCCGTACCGTCGCCCTTGTCACTCTTGGCTGCGCCCGTAACGAGGTGGACTCGGAGGAGCTCGCAGGCCGCTTGGCAGCGGACGGCTGGGAGCTCGTCGAGAACGCCGAGGAAGCGGACGTCGCCGTCGTCAACACCTGCGGATTCGTCGAGGCCGCCAAGAAGGACTCCGTCGACGCCCTCCTCGAAGCCAATGATCTGAAGGACCACGGCAGGACCCAGGCCGTCGTCGCCGTCGGCTGCATGGCCGAGCGGTACGGCAAGGAGCTCGCCGAGGCCCTCCCGGAGGCCGACGGCGTCCTCGGCTTCGACGACTACGCCGACATCTCCAACCGCCTCCAGACCATCCTCAGCGGCGGCAGCGTCGAGGCCCACGCCCCGCGTGACCGGCGCAAGCTGCTGCCGCTGTCCCCCGTGGAGCGCCAGGAGGCCGCCGCGGCCGTGGCCCTGCCGGGCCACGGCGACGCCGCCGAGGCGCCCGCCGAGGCCCCGGCCGACCTCCCCGAGGGGATCGCGCCCGCCTCCGGGCCGCGCGCCCCCCTCCGCCGCCGTCTGGACACCAGCCCCGTTGCCTCCGTGAAGCTGGCCTCCGGCTGCGACCGCCGCTGCTCCTTCTGCGCCATCCCCTCCTTCCGCGGCTCCTTCGTCTCGCGCCGCCCCTCGGACGTGCTGAACGAGACGCGCTGGCTCGCCGAGCAGGGCGTCAAGGAGGTCATGCTGGTCTCCGAGAACAACACCTCCTACGGCAAGGACCTCGGCGACATCCGGCTCCTGGAGAGCCTGCTGCCCGAGCTGGCCTCGGTGGACGGCATCGAGCGCGTCCGCGTGAGCTACCTCCAGCCCGCCGAGATGCGCCCCGGCCTGATCGACGTCCTCACGTCGACCGAGAAGGTCGTGCCCTACTTCGACCTGTCCTTCCAGCACAGCGCCCCGGACGTGCTGCGGGCCATGCGCCGCTTCGGCGACACCGACCGCTTCCTGGAGCTCCTGGAGACCATCCGCTCCAAGGCCCCCACCGCCGGTGCCCGCTCCAACTTCATCGTTGGCTTCCCCGGCGAGACCGAGGCGGACTTCGCCGAGCTGGAACGCTTCGTCACCCACGCGCGCCTCGACGCCATCGGCGTCTTCGGCTACTCCGACGAGGACGGCACCGAGGCCGCCACGTACGAGCACAAGCTCGACCAGGACGTCGTCGACGAGCGGCTCGCCCACCTCTCCCGGCTCGCCGAGGAGCTCACCGCGCAGCGCGCGGAGGAGCGCCTCGGAGAGACCCTGGAAGTACTCGTCGAGTCCTTCGACGAGGAGGAGGGCTGGATCGGCCGCGCCGCCCACCAGGCGCCCGAGACCGACGGGCAGGTGGTCCTCACCACGGCCGACGGTACGAGCCCCGACCTGGCCCCGGGCCGTATGGTCGGTGCGAAGGTCGTCGGCACGGAGGGCGTCGACCTGGTGGCCGAGTGTCTTTTCGAGGAGGCGGGCAGATGACCGGAGTCCCGGCATCCGCGACGGGCGGGACCGGTAGGCCGACGCCCCGCGGCAAGCTGGGCGCGGCGGCCGTCAACCAGGCCAGCCTGTGGAACATCGCGAACATCCTCACCATGATCCGGCTCGTCCTCGTGCCGGGCTTCGTGGTGCTGCTGCTCCAGGACGGCGGGCACGACCCCGCCTGGCGGGCCTGGGCGTGGGCGGCGTTCGCGGTGGCCATGATCACGGACGTCTTCGACGGGCACCTCGCCCGTACGTACAACCTGGTCACCGACTTCGGGAAGATCGCCGACCCCATCGCCGACAAGGCGATCATGGCCGCCGGACTCGTCTCGCTCTCCGCGCTCGGGGACCTTCCCTGGTGGGTGACCTCGGTCATCCTGGCCCGTGAGCTCGGCATCACCCTGATGCGGTTCTGGGTCATCCGGCACGGGGTCATCCCCGCCAGCCGCGGCGGCAAGATGAAGACGCTCGCCCAGGGCACCGCCGTCGGCATGTACGTCCTCATGCTCACCGGGCCGCTGGCCACCCTCCGCTTCTGGGTGATGGCACTGGCCGTCGTGCTGACGGTCGTCACCGGTCTGGACTACGTACGCCAGGCGGTCGTCCTGCGGCGCAAGGGACTCGCGGCGGAGCGGGCGGCCGCGCGGTCGGAGACGGCGGCGCGATGAACGAGGCCGCCCGGGTACTGGCGCTGCTCGCGGAGCGTGAGCAGACGGTGGCCGCCGCGGAGTCGCTCACGGGCGGTCTCGTGGCAGCCGCGCTCACCGGGGCGCCCGGCTCCTCGGTGTCCTTCCTGGGGTCGGTCGTCGCCTACGCCACGGCCCTCAAGCACGAGCTCCTGGGTGTCGACGAGGCCCTGCTCGCGGCGCGCGGAGCGGTGGATCCCGAGGTCGCGCTGCAGATGGCGGCCGGTGTGCGGGACCGGCTCGGCGCCGACTGGGGCGTCTCGACGACCGGGGTCGCGGGGCCCGCGGAGCAGGACGGGCAGCCCGTCGGAACGGTCTACGTGGCGGTCGCGGGGCCGGCCGCGACGAGCGCCCGCGCCGGGAAAGTGGTGTCGTTGAGGTTGAACGGCGACCGTGAGGAAATCCGTAGAGAGAGCGTACGGAGCGTGCTGGAACTGCTCCATGAGGAACTCTCGGGAAATGCGCGGGCACAGGATACGGAACACAACGGGGGGAATTGATGTTTGCAGCCCTGAGTGAACACGACATCGCTCCCCGCACGGCCGCAGCGCGAGGCGGTACGGTGGGGCGTGAAGGATGCGGCTACGCGGTCCGAGGAGGGAGCCACCGATGATTCTGCTCCGTCGCCTGCTGGGTGACGTGCTGCGTCGGCAGCGCCAGCGCCAGGGCCGTACTCTGCGCGAAGTCTCCTCGTCCGCCCGAGTCTCGCTCGGCTATCTCTCCGAGGTGGAGCGGGGGCAGAAGGAGGCTTCCTCCGAACTGCTCTCCGCGATCTGCGACGCGCTGGATGTACGGATGTCCGAGCTCATGCGCGAAGTGAGCGACGAGCTGTCGCTGGCCGAACTGGCCGAGTCGGCAGCGTCGAGCGAACCGGTGCCGACACCGGTACGTCCGATGCTCAATTCGGTGTCGGTGACGTCGGTGGCCGGTGTGCCCACCGGGCGGGTGACCATCAAGGCGCCCGCGGAAGCGGTGGACGTCGTCGCTGCCTGAACCGAAGTGGGGTGAAGCCCCGGCCGGTGCCCTGTTCACAGGGCGCTGACCGGGGCTTTTCCTATGTCCGAGTCATTTCCGTTCTCGTTCTGAGGGAGTTCGGGGCGGTTTTCCTGAGATGCCGGGTTCCGGGGTGGCGTGCCATGGTGGGAGGGACGTCCGACTGGGCCGTGTGCGCCGGATCTACCACCGGTGCGCCCTCCCGCAGGGTGATCCTGCCGGTCTAGCGTCGACCGCAGGAGGCGGCCATGGTACGGCGACGGGTTCCGCTGGTGACGCTCGCTCTGCTCGCGTGCGGTCTTGCGGCCGGAGGGCTCTGGTGGTGGGCGGTGCTGCGTCTGCTGCTCGTGCCGGGCGAGTCCGGGCCGGTCGAGGGGACGGTGGCTGCGGGCGGCTGGGGGCTGAGCCTGCTGCCGGTGCACGTGGCGGCGTCGTCGGGACGGCGCGGTGCGGGCGCCTCCGGCGTCTTCTCCGGGTCCGGGATTTCCGGCGCCGTCGTCCGGCGGGTCACCGGCCGGGGGGCTGCCGGGCGCGCGGTCACCAGGGCATCGCGACGCCGCCGTTGGGGCGGAGGATCTGACCGGTCGTGAACGCGGAGGCGTCGGAGGCGAGGTGCAGGACCGCGTGCGCGATGTCCTCGGTCTCGCCGACCCGTCCCAGCGGTGAGTGACGGACCATCGCGGCCTCGGCCTGCAGTTGGGCGGCCGGCTCGTGGCGGTCCGTCATCGGGGTGCGGATCCAGCCCGGGGCGACCGCGTTGACCCGGATGCCGTGCGGGCCCGCCTCCGTCGCCAGGGTCTTCGTCAGCTGGACGACGGCCGCCTTGGTGACGCTGTAGCAGAGCAGGCCCGGGCTCGCGGTGTCCATCGCACCCGAGGCCATCGTCACGATCGAGCCGGGCACGCCGGAGGCGATCATCGAACGGGCCGCCTCCTGGCAGGCGTAGAGCACGCCCTTGAAGTTGACGGCGAGGACGCGGTCGAGGTCCTCGTCCCGGGTGTCCAGGACCGTGCTCGTGTGCATGATCCCGGCGATGGCGGCCATGACGTGGAGCGGGCCGGCGGCGCGGACGGCCGCCGCCAGTGCGGGCCGGTCGGTGACGTCCAGGGGGTGGGTGTAGGTGTGCGCGGTGCCCGTCTGCCGGGCGATCAGGGCCGCGGTCTCCTTCAGGCCGTCCTCGTCGCGGTCGGCGCAGTGCACGGTGGCACCGGCCCGCGCGAGGAGGGCCGCGGTGGCGCGGCCGATGCCGCTCGCGGCGCCCGTGACGAACGCGGTGCGGCCGGTCAGGTCGTATGCCGGGAGAGTCGTCGTCATGTTCGGACCGTACGACCGGATCTGACGGCCCGTCAATTGTCGGGGTCGTTCCTGCGGGGCTTTCCGTCCTGGTTTCCGTCGGGTCCCCGCTGGCAGCCGGGGCACCAGTACGTGACCCGGTCGCCGAGCTCGGCCTTCCGGATCGGGGTGCCGCAGCGGAGGCAGGGCCGGCCCTCGCGGCCGTAGACGTGGAGCGGGGTGCCCGGGTGGCGCGTGGTCGTGGTGCGCCGGTCCGGACGTTCCTTGTTCGCGTCGAGCAGGCGATGGGCCGTGGCGACCAGACGGGCCGGGACCTCCGGGGCGAGCTCGCCCACCGGGAGCCAGGGGGTGACGGCGGCGAGGAAGGCCAGCTCCGACTTGTAGATGTTGCCGATGCCGGCCAGGTTGCGCTGGTCGAGCAGGGCCTCGCCGAGGGAGCGCCCCGGGTCGGCGCCGAGCCGTCGGACGGCCTCCTCCGGATCCCAGTCCGGGCCGAGCAGGTCCGGGCCCAGATGGCCGACGACACGGGACTCCTCGGCGGTACGGATGAGCTCCAGGACGGGGAGGCGGTAGCCGTACGCGGTGGACTCGGCGTTCCCGAGGATCGCCCGGATCTGGTGCTCGGGGCCGCCGCGCGGGCGCTCCCCGGTGGCGTACACCCGCCAGGCGCCGTCCATCCGCAGATGCGAGTGGAGGGTGAGCCCGCCCTCGATCCGGGCCAGCAGGTGCTTGCCGCGCGGGGTGACGTCCAAGAGCGTGCGGCCGGTGAGGTCGGCGGTCGCGAACCGGGGCACGCGGAGGTCCGAGCGGGTCAGGACCCGCCCGGCGAGCGCGGCGTGCAGGCGGTGGGCGACCTGCCAGACGGTGTCTCCTTCGGGCACGGGTCCATTGTGGGACGACCGGGGCCGCGGGGCCGCGTTGTGGGCAGTCGTTCCGCTGGGGCGGTGTCCACCCCCGTTGTGGGCAACTGTTCCGCTGGGGCGGAACGGGTGGGCACAACGGAACGGCGCCTTTGCCGGCGCCAGAGGCTCCCGAGCCTGAACCCGCACCGGATGCGTGCCGCACGGGTGGTGCGGGTCAGGGCGCGGAACGCGGAGGCGCCGCTGAGGGCGCCGTCCCGTGTGCCCACCCGTCCCGCCCCAGCGGGACGATTGCCCACACGGGGGGTGGGCGGGGGCGTCGGGCCGGCGGTGCGTGCTCGGGGGGTCAGGGGCGGAGGCGGAGGCCTCTGGGGGTGGCCAGGAAGCCTGCTGATTCCAGGGGGCGGGACAGGGGGGACGTCAGGGACGCGGCACCGTTGATCCGCTCCACCGTGACCGTCCCCAGCGCCCCCGCCTTCGCCGACCCGGCCAGCGCCTCCGCCGCCGCGCTCAGGGCCGGATCGTCCGGGTCCGCCGGCCAGGAGAGGAGCGTCTTGCCGCCGCGCTCCATGTAGAGCGTGAGCTCGCCGTCGACCAGGACCACCATCGCGCCCGCCTTGCGGCCCGGCTTGTGCCCGGCGCCCGTCGGCGGCTCGGGCCAGGACAGCGCCGCACCGTACGCGTTCGCCGGGTCGGCGGCGGCGAGGACCACGGCACGCGGGCCGGCCGCCGCCTCGGCGCCCCGGTCGCGGGCGGTCGCCGCCGCCCGCAGCCGGTCCACGGCGCCGTCCATCGCGAACTGGGCCGCGCCGAGCCCCTCCACGACGTAGCCGCGCCGTGCCTGCCCGCTGTCCTCGAAGGCCGCCAGGATCCGGTACGTGGCCGAGAAACCGCCCTCCACCCCCTCGGCGGCCACCGCGCCCCGGGTGACCACGCCGTGCCGGTCCAGGAGGGTGCGGGCCAGGGCGTGCGCCCGGTGCGTCGGCTCCGGCTCAGGGGGCGGCAGGAGGGACCAGCGACCGGAGACCGTCGGCGGACCCGTACGCGAGGCGGGGCGGGCCGCGGCGGTCAGCGTGCCGTACCGGACCACGAGGTACACGGCCGCCCGCGCCCCCGTGAGCCCCTGCTTCTTGAGCTGCGCCCCGGCGGCCTTG
>NZ_JBEXSZ010000151.1:0-20213 GCF_040613865.1 Streptomyces sp. NPDC006197
GTCGTAGCCGTACGACTCCAGGAGCCGGGCCTCGACGGGGGAGCCGTCGGGCTGGCGCATCATCTCCCGGCGCAGCACGATCCGCTGGCGCGGAGCCGGGGGCTCCCGTACCGGGGGCTCCCGTGCCTCCGGCGTACGGCTATCCGCATCCGGCGGGTCAGCCGACGGTCGGTCCCGGCTATCAGGCGGTGCTGCGGTATCGGGCGCCGGACGGTTCGGAGGCGCAGATCATCCGGCGTTCGGCGCCGGGCACCCCGCATCCGGAGTGGCAGATCCTGCACGAGCTGCGCGCGCTGAACGTGCCGCCGCAGCAGGTGCTGGAGCTCCACACGGAGCTGGAGTCCTGTGAGCTGCCGGGTGGTTACTGCGCGCGGATGATCCGGGAGACGTGGCCGCAGGCGCGGATCACGAGCATCGCCCCGTACGGCCGTGATCATGCGGGCCGGCAGCAGGGGATGCGTCAACTCCTGACCCATCAGGGTGAGTTGCATCAGGTCGCGGACGGGCCGGCGCGTCCGGCTCCGGTGCGGGCGCCGTTGCCGCAGGTGCAGCCGGCGCCGCCGGTTCCCCCGGAGGGGATCGCGCAGGAGTTGGCGGGCGCGTTCGGTCCCGGTGTGCTCCGGTTCGACCAGCGGGCGGTGTCCCGGCAGGGCGTGCCGGAGGTCGTGGCGCGCACGCTGGTGTGGGCGGGGCTTCCGGCGGACTTCGGTCCGTTCTTCTGGGCGCAGCCTGCGGTGCCGGTGGTGCCGACGCTGGCGGAGCTGGCGGCGCAGCGGCAGGTGCAGGCGGCGCCGGACGCGAGCTCGTACCTGGTGCTGGGTTCGGACTTCGGCCGGGCGATCTGCGTCCAGTACGGGACCGCGCACATCGTGGCGGTGCCGGTGGAGGCCGGTCCGGGCGGGCAGTCGGTGCCGCCGCAGTTCGTGAACACGGGGCTGCCGGAGTTCACGCGGTCGATGGCGCTGCTCGGCCGGATGTGGCGGCTGCGGTTCGGGCTGAACCCGGAGCAGGCGGGTCGCTGGACGGTCGATTTCCAGGCGCAGCTGGCGATGCTGGATCCGGCGGCGCTGTCGTCGCCGGAGAACTGGTGGTCGGTGTTGCTGGAGCAGATGTGGGACGGGCTGCTGTAGGCCCAGATGGACCGAATGTGATGAAGGGCGCTCGACGTGTAGCCACGTTGGGCGCCTTTTGTCCGTTCTGATGTCGCATTCTTTATGGGTCGGGCCATGGGAAGAGGAAGGGGCGTCAGGGATGGGTTTCGCCGTCGGGCGGGGGCGCGGATACCGCCCCGAGCAGGTCGACCGCCACGTCGCCGCACTCGAGCAGGAGCGCGACGCCGCCTGGGAGCGGGCGGCGCGGCTCACGGTCCTCGCGAAGGAGATGGAGACGGACGCCGCCGGGCTCCGCCTGGCCGTCAAGCAGCTCGCCCCGCAGCGGTACGAGTCCCTCGGAGAGACCGCGCAGAAGATCCTGGAGCTGGCCGAGCGCGAGGACGAGCGGCTCGTACGGGGCGCCGAGGCGGAGGCGCAGGCCCTCGCGGAGGCCGCCGAGCGGGCGGCCCGGGAGGCGACGGAGGCCGCCGGGGCGTATGCGGAGGAGGTCAGGACGGCGGCGGACGCGGCGGCCCGGACGACCCTGGAGGAGGCCCGCGCGCGGGCCGAGGAGATGGGGCAGATCGCCCGCCGGGACGCCGAGGGGGCCAGGGAGGCCGCGCGGGAGGCCTTCGAGGAGACCGAACGCCGGGCGGAGGCGCTGCTCGCGGAGCAGCGGGAGGAGCAGCGGACCGTACGGGTCGAGGCGGAGCGTACGGCCGAGGCGGAGGCGGCGGCCCTGGACGCCCGCCACGAGGAACTGGTCGCGGCGGCGCAGGCCGGGCTCGCGGAGACGCAGCGGGCCCTGGCCGAGACGGAGGAGCAGGCCCGGCACGGCCAGGAGGACGCCGAGGCCCGCGCGGCGGAGCTGCTCGCCGAGGCCAGGATGAAGGCGGAGCGGATCGAGCGCGAGACGGAGCGGGTGCTGCGGGAGCACGAGGAGGCCCGGGACGAGATCCACTCCCACATGGAGCACATCCGCAACTCGCTGGCGGCGCTGACGGGCCGCCCGTCCGCGCCGGAACCCGAGGGGAAGCAGGGGGACTTGAAGGAGGAGGAGGGCTCCGAGGGCGCCGACTAGGCTTCCGTCCCATGCAGATGAAACTGGTGGCGGTCACGCTCGACTGCGCCGACCCCATGGCCCTGGCCGACTTCTACCGGCGGGCCACCGGGCTCCCGCTCGCCGACCGGTCCGACGACGAGTTCGCCGGCCTGCGCGGCGCGGACGGCCTCTTCCTCGGCTTCCAGCGCGTCGACGGCTACCGTCCCCCGTCCTGGCCGGGCCAGGAGGTTCCGCAGCAGCTGCACCTCGACTTCGACGTCGACGACTTGGACGAGGCCGCGGCCCGCCTCGTGGAGTGGGGCGCGACCGTCCCGGACGTCCAGCCCCGCCCGGACCTGTGGCGGGTGGTCCTGGACCCGGCGGGCCACCCGTTCTGCCTGACGATCCCGCGCAGGCCCGCCTAGGGCATCCGCCCGGGCCGAACCCGGTGTGTGGGCCGCCTGCGCGCAGACGGCCCCACCTCCGGTCCTCGTCCGAGCCGTGGCCCTAAGCCGTGCCTCTTCCGACGAGGAGGATCGCCGCGACCATGGGGGCGCAGGTCAGGAGTATGAAGGTCATGACGTGGCCACCGCCGTCAGCGAGCCGCCTCGGACCGCCCGCCGCTCCGCGAGGGTGGCCGCGCTCAGGAGGCGCTGGACGGCCCGCGAGCGGTTCACGAGTCTGAGGCGGCGTCCGTTCCGGGGCCACCAGTCGAGGATGGCGAGGAAGCCGGAGTCGCAGAAGGTGACCCGCGCGGTGTCCAGTACGAGACCGGTGTGGCCGGCGTCGGCCGCCGAGGCCAACAGCGCCCGCAACGGGGCGACGCTGTAGTGGTCGATCTCCCCGGCGAGGTGGACGATCAGGGTGGCGCCGAGGGTGGTGCAGGATTCGACGACTATGACGCAGGGCGCGGTGTCCGCGCCCGAGTCGTGCACGAGGGAAGGGGCGGGGGCGGTCGGAAGAGCGGGCTGTATCGGGGCGATGCTTGAGGTACTCACGTCTCCATCAACGCCTCCCGCCCGGGGCCGGGAAACGAGCCACGCAGCTCATTCACCCCATGTGAGCAGCGGCGATCCCCGACACGAGGGAAAGATTCCACCCGGACGAGGCACGTCCGCACCCCTCACACGACCGGGTGCCGTCCGAGCCCGACGGCAGGGTTCTCCGGCTAGGCCGCCCGGATCAGGAGGCCGACCGCGATCGCGAAGGTCGCGAGACCGGTGACGAGCGCGCGGACCGGGACGGATCGGCGGCGGACGACGGGCGTGCAGAACAGGGCGATCGGCACGGCCGGGACGGCGAGGCAGATCAGCACCCAGGAGAGCGGGATCCCTTCGGTCGGCCCACTGTCCGCCGCCGCCCACAGTGCCACGAAGCCCAGGTATTGGAGCAGCAGGAGGGCGACCGACCACAGCACGGCCGCCACCACGGTGACGGCGACCTCGGCCCCGCGGCGGGGCGGTGGCAGGCGGGTGGGGCCGTAGAGCTGCGCGTGTGCGTCGGGGTTCAAGGCCGGCTCCTTCGGACGGGGTGACCCCATCGTCGGGTCCGGGGCGCCGTCCGGGCATGGGTGCGCGTGCTTATCTCCGGACGGGCGCGTACTCAGTCGGCCGGGGCTTGACGGGACGTCTCCTGGTCTTCCTCCTTCAGGACCGGGAAGCGGCGGGGGGCCACGGTCAGGAGGGCCAGGAGGGCGAGGGCCGCCGCTGCCGCCGCGCCCAGGTAGACCCGGTCCACCGCCGCGTCGACCGCCCGCCGGACGTGGTCGGTGGTGTCGAGGGAGCGGGCGAGGGAGTCGAGGTCCGTGTCGGTGCCGAGGCGGGCGGCGAGGACGCCGTTCGCGACGGCGCCGAAGAGCGCCGCGCCGACGCTCTGGCCGACCTGGCGGCAGAAGAGGACGGACGCGGTGGTGGTGCCGCGTTCCCCGTACGGGACGGTCGACTGCACGCCGACGATCAGGGGCAGTTGGAAGAGGCCCAGGCAGCCGCCGAGGGCCAGCATCAGCAGCGCGGGCTGCCACGCCTCGCCCGGGTACGGCAGGAGCGGGAAGGCGAGCAGGAGCAGGAGCGCGCCCGTGATGCCGAGGATCGCGGTGAGGCGGAAGCCGATGCGGGTGTAGAGCCGGTTCGACAGCGCGGCCGTGAGGGGCCAGCTCAGGGTCCAGGAGGAGAGGACGAAGCCGGCGGCGATGGGGCCGAGGCCGAGGACGGACTGCGCGTACGTGGGCAGGAAGACCGTCGGGGCGACCATGAGCAGGCCGAGGGCGCCGAGGGAGAGGTTGACGGCGGCGATCGTGCGGCGGCGCCAGACCCAGCCGGGGATGATCGGTTCGGCCGCGCGCCGCTCGATGGCGACGGTCAGGGCGGCGAGGGCGGCGGCTCCGCCGAGGAGGCCGAGGGACGGGGCCGAGAGCCAGGGCCAGGCGACCCCACCCTGGACGAGCGCGGTGATGAGTACGGCTCCGGCGGCGAAGATCGCGAGGGCGCCGGCCCAGTCGATCCGTACGCGCGCGCGGGGTGCGGTGCGGGCGGGTTCCCTCAGGTGGCGGCCGATGAGCCAGAGGGCGACGAGTCCGATCGGCAGGTTGATGAGGAAGATCCAGCGCCAGTCGGCGTAGCCGGCGAGCAGGCCGCCGACGGCCGGTCCCGCGACCGCGGAGGCGGCCCACACGGAGGACAGCTTCGCCTGGATCTTGGGGCGTTCCTTCAGGGGGTACAGGTCGGCGGCGATGGTCTGGACGGTGCCCTGGAGGGCGCCGCCGCCGAGGCCCTGGACGACGCGGAAGGCGATCAGGGAGGCCATGTTCCAGGCGGCGGCGCAGAGCAGGGAGCCGATGAGGAAGAGGACGGCCCCGGCGACGAGGACGGGCTTGCGGCCGAAGGTGTCGCTGAGCTTGCCGTACACGGGCAGGGTGACCGTGACGGCGAGCAGGTAGCCGGAGAAGAGCCAGGAGAAGACGGAGAGTCCGCCGAGGTCGCCGACGATCTGGGGGACGGCGGTGGACACGATCGTCCCGTCGAGGGCGGCGAGCCCCATGGCGAGCATGAGGGCGGCGACGACGGGTCCGCGGCGCGCGGTGGTGGGGGCGGAGGAGGGGGCGGGCGCCGGATCGGCTCCGGCCCGGGTCGTCGACGGTTCCGTCACCGCGCACCATTCCTTTCTTCGTACACCTAAATGTGCGCGGACAGGGTCTCACTCCACCCAGGGGCCGAGGAACCCCTAGGGGCCCCTCCCCCATGCGGCCCAGGGGTCGTTCGTCCCGGCGGAGGAGGAGAAGTGCCGTACCCGCTCCTTAACTTGAACTTACAAACCCACCACTCGCTCCAAGGAGAAATCCGTGACTTCGGCTGTGACCATCCCCAGGCACGGGGGTACGGGAGAGGGGACGGCCGTCGCGGCGCGGGCGCGGCAGGTCGTCAAGGCGTACGGCTCGGGGGAGACCCGGGTCGTCGCGCTGGACTCCGTCGACGTGGACATCGCCCGCGGCCGGTTCACCGCGATCATGGGGCCTTCGGGCTCCGGCAAGTCGACCCTGATGCACTGCCTCGCGGGGCTCGACACCGTCACCAGCGGGCAGATCTTCCTCGACGAGACCGAGATCACCGGCCTCAAGGACAAGAAGCTCACCCGGCTGCGCCGGGACCGGATCGGCTTCATCTTCCAGGCGTTCAACCTGCTGCCCACCCTGAACGCCCTCGAGAACATCACGCTGCCGATGGACATCGCCGGGCGGAAGCCGGACGCCGACTGGCTGCGGCGGGTCGTCGACACCGTCGGGCTCGGCGAGCGGCTGAAGCACCGTCCGAGCCAGCTCTCCGGCGGTCAGCAGCAGCGCGTGGCCGTGGCCCGCGCGCTCGCCGCCCGGCCCGAGATCATCTTCGGTGACGAGCCGACCGGAAACCTCGACTCGCGGGCCGGTGCCGAGGTCCTCGGCTTCCTCCGCGCGTCCGTGGACGAGCTGGGGCAGACGATCGTCATGGTGACCCACGACCCCGTCGCCGCCTCCTACGCCGACCGGGTGCTGTACCTCGCCGACGGGCGGATCGTCGACGAGATGGAGCGGCCCACCGCCGACGCCGTACTCGACCGCATGAAGGACTTCGACGCGCGCGGGCGGACGTCATGACCGTCCTCAAGACCTCGCTGCGCAACTTCTTCGCGCACAAGGGCCGCATGGCGCTCTCCGCCGTCGCCGTCCTGCTCTCCGTCGCCTTCGTCAGTGGGACGCTCGTCTTCACCGACACCATGAACACGACGTTCGACAAGCTCTTCGCGTCGACCGCCTCCGACGTCACCGTCAGCCCGAAGGGCGCGGCCGCGAACGACGAGATCCCGCAGAACGGCCGCCCCGAGTCCCTGCCCGCCTCGCTCGTCGAGCGGGTCAGGAAGGTCGAGGGAGTCAAGGACGCGCAGGGCTCGGTCACCTCCATGAGCGTGACCGTCGTCGACGCGAAGAACGAGAACGTGGGCCCGACCGGCGGCGCGCCGACCATCGCCGTCAACTGGAGCCCCTACGAGCTGCGTTCGGTGGAACTGGCCTCCGGCCACGAGCCGCGCGGGCCCACCGACGTCGTCGTCGACGCCGGCACCGCCGAGAAGCACCACCTGAAGATCGGCGACACCCTGCGCACGATCGCCGTCACCGGCGACCTCACCGCGAAGATCTCCGGCATCGTCGAGTTCAAGGTCACCAACCCCGGCGCCACCGTCGTCTACTTCGACACCGCCACCGCCCAGCGCGAACTCCTCGGCAAGGAGGGCCTGTTCACCCAGGTCATGGTCGACGCCGAGCCCGGTGTCGGCGACGACGCCCTCAAGGCGGACGTGGCCGCCGCACTCGGTGCCGACGCGAAGGACTACAAGCTGCACACCGCCGCCGAGGTCGCCGACGCGGGCCGCGAGGACATCGCCGGCTTCCTCGACGTCATGAAGTACGCCATGCTCGGCTTCGCCGGGATCGCCTTCCTCGTCGGCATCTTCCTCATCGTCAACACCTTCTCCATGCTGGTCGCCCAGCGGACCCGCGAGATCGGCCTCATGCGGGCCATCGGCTCCAGCCGCAAGCAGGTGAACCGTTCCGTCCTCGTCGAGGCGCTCCTCCTCAGCCTCGTCGGCTCCGTCGCCGGTGTCGCCGCGGGCGTCGGCCTCGCCGTCGGACTCATGAAGCTCATGTCCCAGATGGGCATGGAGCTCTCCACCCGCGACCTCACCGTGGCGTGGACGACGCCGGCCGTCGGCCTCGCCCTCGGCATCGTCGTCACCGTCCTCGCCGCGTACGTCCCCGCCCGCCGCGCCGGCAAGGTCTCCCCGATGGCGGCCCTCCGAGACGCGGGCACCCCCGCCGACGGCAAGGCGGGGCGCGTACGGGGCCTGATCGGGATCGTCCTCACCGGCGCCGGAGCGGCCGCCCTGGTGCTGGCGGCCCGTGCGGCGGAGGCCAAGCCCGGCTCCCTCTGGCTCGGCCTCGGCGTCGTCCTCTCCCTCCTCGGCTTCGTCGTCGTCGGCCCGCTCCTCGCCGGCGGGGTCGTCCGCGCCCTCGGCGTCGTCGTCCTGCGGGTCTTCGGCCCCGTCGGTCGCCTGGCCGAGCGCAACGCGCTGCGCAACCCGCGCCGCACCGGCGCCACCGCCGCCGCCCTGATGATCGGGCTCGCCCTCGTCGCCGGCCTCTCGGTGGTCGGCTCCTCGATGGTCGCCTCGGCCACCGAGGAACTGGACCGCTCCGTCGGCGCCGACTTCATCGTGCAGTCCGCTACGGGACAGCCGATCGTGCCGCAGGCCCAGGCCGCCCTGGAGAAGACGCCCGGCCTGGACCACGTCACCGAGTACAAGGTCGTCGACGCCAGGGTCACCGACCCGCGCGGGAAGACCACGAAGGCCGACCTGGCCGCCACCGACCCGACGTACGTGAAGGACCTGCGCCGCGAGACCACCGCCGGCACCCTCACCGACGCGTACGGCAAGGACGCCGTGTCCGTCGGCAGCGACTACGCCACCGAGCACGGCGTCAAGGTCGGCGACGTCCTCACCGTCGCCTTCACGGGCGGCGACACGGCGAAGCTGAAGGTCGCGGCGATCACGGCCGACACCGGCCAGGTCGACAAGGGCGCGATGTACACCGACGTCTCCACCGTCGCCCGCCACCTGCCCGCCGAGCGGGTGCCGAACAGCCTGCTCGTCCTGGCCAGCGCGAAGGACGGCCAGGAGACCGCCGCGTACGAGGCCCTCAAGGGCGCGCTCGCGCCGTACCCGCAGTACAAGGTGAGCAACCAGGCCGACTACAAGGAGGAGCTGCGGGACCAGGTCGGGCAGCTGCTCAACATCGTGTACGGGCTCCTCGCCCTGGCGATCGTCGTCGCCGTCCTCGGCGTCGTGAACACCCTCGCGCTCTCGGTGGTCGAGCGGACCCGCGAGATCGGCCTCATGCGGGCCATCGGCCTCTCCCGCCGGCAGCTGCGCCGCATGATCCGCCTGGAGTCGGTGGTCATCGCCCTCTTCGGCGCCCTCCTCGGCCTCGGCCTGGGCATGGGCTGGGGCACGGCCGCGCAGAAGCTCCTCGCGCTCGAAGGGCTCGGGGTCCTGGAGATCCCCTGGCCGACGATCGTGACGGTCTTCTTCGGCTCGGCGTTCGTGGGCCTCTTCGCGGCGCTGGTCCCGGCGTTCCGGGCGGGGCGGATGAACGTGCTGGGGGCGATCGCGAGCGAGTGACCCCATCGCGCCCGCCGGGGCGACGCCCCGGCGGGCGCGGGCGCCCGTACGGGCAGGGGCGCCGCCCCGCCGGGGTGTAGCGGGCGCGGGTGTCCGAGGGGCGTCGTAGGCTGGGGGCGACCGGGCCGTACGGGCCCGGGACCACCCGGCCCGTGTGACGTGTCGGGCTGTTC
Organism: Streptomyces sp. NPDC006197; assembly: GCF_040613865.1. Classification (NCBI taxonomy): domain Bacteria; kingdom Bacillati; phylum Actinomycetota; class Actinomycetes; order Kitasatosporales; family Streptomycetaceae; genus Streptomyces; species Streptomyces sp. NPDC006197. Next base: position 9,012 of record NZ_JBEXSZ010000151.1, read on the forward strand.
GCGTTGCCCGCCCCCGTCGTCCGAACCCGGGATGGAAGCTTCATGAGCCTGCACGGTCTGCTCGATGTCGTCGTCAAGGACGCCGCCCTCGCCGAGGCGGTGAAGGCCGCCGCCGACGGGAACCGCCCGCACGTGGACCTGGTCGGTCCGGCGGCCGCGCGGCCGTTCGCCGTGGCGGCGCTCGCCCGGGACTCGGGGCGGCCGGTGCTCGCGGTGACCGCGACCGGCCGGGAGGCCGAGGACCTCGCCGCCGCGCTGCGGTCCCTGCTCGACCCGGACACGGTCGCCGAGTACCCCTCCTGGGAGACCCTGCCGCACGAGCGGCTCTCACCCCGCTCGGACACCGTCGGCCGTCGGCTCGCCGTGCTGCGCCGCCTGGCGCATCCCCGGGACGACGACCCCGCCGCCGGTCCCGTCTCCGTCGTCGTCGCGCCCATCCGGTCCGTGCTCCAGCCGCAGGTCAAGGGCCTGGGGGACCTGGAACCGGTGGCGCTCCGGTCCGGCCAGACCGCCGATCTGAACGAGGTCGTCGAGGGGCTCGCGGCCGCCGCGTACTCCCGGGTGGAGCTGGTCGAGAAGCGCGGCGAGTTCGCGGTGCGCGGCGGCATCCTGGACGTCTTCCCGCCGACCGAGGAGCACCCGCTCCGGATCGAGTTCTGGGGCGACGACGTCGAGGAGATCCGGTACTTCAAGGTCGCCGACCAGCGGTCCCTGGAGGTGGCCGAGCACGGCCTGTGGGCGCCGCCCTGCCGTGAGCTGCTGCTGACCGACGAGGTCCGCGAGCGGGCCGCCGCGCTCGCCGTCGAGCACCCCGAGCTGGGCGAGCTGCTGAACAAGATCGCCGAGGGGATCGCGGTGGAGGGCATGGAGTCTCTCGCGCCGGTCCTCGTCGACGACATGGAGCTGTTGCTCGACGTGCTGCCCAAGGGATCGATGGCCGTGGTCTGCGATCCCGAGCGGGTCCGGACCCGGGCCGCCGACCTCGTCGCCACGAGTCAGGAGTTCCTCCAGGCCTCCTGGGCCGCCACCGCCGGCGGCGGCGAGGCCCCGATCGACGTCGGCGCGGCCTCGCTGTGGGGGATCGCGGACGTACGGGACCGGGCGGCCGAGCTGGGCATGGCCTGGTGGTCGGTGTCGCCGTTCGCGGCGGACGAGGTCGTCGAGGGGGACGTGCTCACCCTCGGCATGCACGCCCCCGAGTCGTACCGCGGCGACACCGCCCGCGCGCTGGCCGACACCAAGGGCTGGCTGGCCGACGGCTGGCGGACGGTGTACGTGACGGAGGCGCACGGTCCGGCGTCCCGTACGGTCGAGGTCCTCGGCGGCGAGGGCATCGCCGCCCGCCTCGACGCCGACCTCGCGGAGATCTCGCCGTCCGTGGTGCACGTGGCGTGCGGCTCCATCGACTACGGCTTCGTCGACCCGGCGCTCAAGCTGGCGGTGCTGACGGAGACCGACCTGTCGGGGCAGAAGGCGGCCGGCAAGGACGGGCAGCGGATGCCCGCCAAGCGCCGCAAGACGATCGACCCGCTGACCCTGGAGGTCGGCGACTACATCGTGCACGAGCAGCACGGTGTCGGCCGCTACATCGAGATGGTGCAGCGGACCGTGCAGGGCGCGACCCGCGAGTACCTCCTCGTCGAGTACGCGCCCGCGAAGCGCGGCCAGCCCGGCGACCGCCTCTACATCCCGACCGACCAGCTGGAGCAGGTCACCAAGTACGTGGGCGGCGAGGCGCCGACCCTGCACCGGCTCGGCGGCGCGGACTGGACGAAGACGAAGCAGCGCGCCAAGAAGGCCGTCAAGGAGATCGCGGCCGATCTGATCAAGCTGTACAGCGCCCGCATGGCGGCGCCCGGCCACGCCTTCGGTCCGGACACGCCCTGGCAGCGGGAGCTGGAGGACGCCTTCCCGTACGCGGAGACGCCCGACCAGCTGTCCACCATCGCCGAGGTGAAGGAGGACATGGAGAAGACCGTCCCCATGGACCGTCTGATCTGCGGCGACGTCGGTTACGGCAAGACGGAGATCGCGGTGCGGGCGGCCTTCAAGGCGGTCCAGGACGGCAAGCAGGTCGCGGTGCTCGTGCCGACGACGCTGCTGGTGCAGCAGCACTTCGGCACGTTCAGCGAGCGGTACTCGCAGTTCCCGGTGAAGGTGCGGGCGCTGTCCCGGTTCCAGACGGACACCGAGTCGAAGGCGACGATGGAGGGGCTGCGGGAGGGCTCGGTCGACGTCGTCATCGGCACCCACCGCCTCTTCTCCTCCGAGACGAAGTTCAAGGACCTGGGTCTGGTCATCGTCGACGAGGAGCAGCGCTTCGGCGTCGAGCACAAGGAGCAGCTGAAGAAGCTCCGGGCGAACGTCGACGTCCTGACGATGTCGGCCACCCCGATCCCGCGCACCCTGGAGATGGCGGTGACCGGCATCCGCGAGATGTCGACGATCACCACCCCGCCGGAGGAGCGGCACCCGGTCCTCACCTTCGTCGGGCCGTACGAGGAGAAGCAGATCGGCGCCGCGATCCGGCGCGAACTCCTGCGCGAGGGCCAGGTCTTCTACATCCACAACCGGGTGGACTCGATCGACCGGGCGGCAGCCCGGCTGCGCGAGATCGTCCCGGAGGCGCGGATCGCGACGGCCCACGGCCAGATGTCGGAGCAGGCCCTGGAGCAGGTCGTGGTCGACTTCTGGGAGAAGAAGTTCGACGTGCTCGTCTCGACGACGATCGTCGAGTCCGGCATCGACATCTCCAACGCCAACACCCTGATCGTCGAGCGCGGCGACAACTTCGGGTTGTCGCAGCTCCACCAGTTGCGCGGCCGTGTCGGCCGTGGCCGCGAGCGGGGCTACGCGTACTTCCTGTACCCGCCGGAGAAGCCGCTCACGGAGACCGCGCACGAGCGGCTCGCGACGATCGCCCAGCACACCGAGATGGGCGCCGGCATGTACGTCGCCATGAAGGACCTGGAGATCCGCGGCGCGGGCAACCTGCTGGGCGGCGAGCAGTCCGGTCACATCGCGGGCGTCGGCTTCGACCTGTACGTGCGGATGGTCGGCGAGGCGGTCGCAGACTACCGGGCGCAGATGGAGGGCGGGGCTGAGGAGGAGGCCCCGCTGGAGGTGAAGATCGAGCTCCCGGTCGACGCTCACATGCCGCACGACTACGCGCCGGGCGAGCGGCTGCGGCTCCAGGCGTACCGCTCGATCGCCTCGGCGAACTCGGAGGAGGACATCAGGGCCGTGCGCGAGGAGCTCACCGACCGGTACGGCAAGCTGCCCGAGCCGGTGGAGAACCTGCTCCTCGTGGCGGGCCTGCGGATGCTGGCGCGCGCGTGCGGGGTCGGTGAGATCGTCCTCCAGGGCTCCAACATCCGCTTCGCGCCGGTGGAGTTGCGCGAGTCGCAGGAGCTGCGGCTCAAGCGCCTCCACCCGCGCACGGTCATCAAGCCGGCCGTCCACCAGATCCTGGTGCCGCGCCCGACGAGCGGCAAGATCGGCGGGAAGCCGGTGGTGGGCCGTGAACTCCTCGCGTGGACGGGCGAGTTCCTGACGACGATCCTCGGGGGCTGAGGCCCTGCGGCGGCACCCTTCGGGGGGTGCCGCCGCACGGCTGCTACAGCTCGTCGAGGTCCAGGGCCCCGGCCATCGCCGCGTAGCCCGCGTCGCCCGGGTGGAGGTGGTCGCCCGAGTCGTACGCGGGGAGGATGCGGTCCGGGTCGGCCGGGTCGGCGACGGCGCGGTCGAAGTCGACGACGGCGTCGTACGCGCCCGAGGTGCGGACCCAGGTGTTGAAGGCCTCCCGCTTGGCCTCGTTGACCGGGGTGTCGTAGAAGGAGCCCTTGATCGGGGTGAGGGTGGCGCCGACGACCTTCAGGCCGTGGGCGTGGGCCTGCCGGATGAGGGTGCGGTGGCCCTCGATCAGCTGGTTCACCGACACCTCGGGGGTCGGGCCGCCCGGGAAGGCAGGGCCGCTGCCGCCGATGTCGTTGATGCCCTCCAGGAGGATCACCGTGCTCACGCCCTTCTCGGTGAGCACGTCCTTCCGGAACCGGGCGACGGCCTTCTCGCCCGCCCAGGTGGTGTCGTTGACGACCTCGTTGCCGGCGATGCCGTGGTTGAGGACGGCGCGGGTCCGGCCGGTGGCGGCGAGGCGCTCGGCGAGCTCGTCGGGGTAGCGGTTGTCGGCGTCCGTCGTGGAGCCGACGCCGTCGGTGATGGAGTCGCCGAAGGTGACGATGCCGTCGCGGCGGGCGGTGTCGCGGCCGCCGGTGACCTCGACGCCGGAGAGGAAGTACCAGGAGTTGCTGGTCTCCTGGAAGGCGGCGCCGGAGAGGTCGGCGCGGTGGTCGCCCGCGGCGCGGTAGCTGGTGGCCGAGGAGAAGGAGTGGAAGGTCGCCGGGCCGGTCGGGTCCGCGAGGTAGAGGGTGACGGTCAGCTGCTCGAAGGCCTCGACGGGGAGGTTCACGGCGTCGCTGAGGAGGGTCTCGCCGGCCGGGATCGTCACGGACGGCCGGTGGCCGAAGCGGAGCGTGCGCACGGAGCCGGGTTCGACCGCGCTTCCCCCGGCCGTACGGGCGACGGTCGCGCCGGTGATCCGCAGCGGGCCGGTGCCGTAACGGTTCGTCAGCTCGATGCGGGTCCGGGTGCCGGAGGCGGTGACGCGGACGACCTGGCGGACCGTGTGGTCCTCGAAGCCCTGCTGCGACCAGTTGGGGCCGAACGGCGCGGTCGCCGACTGGGGGGACGCGGCCCAGGCGCCGCGCCAGGCCTGGCCGTGGGAAGCGTGGTGACCGGTGTCGGCGAGGGCGGTGGGGGCCAGGGCGAGGGTGCCGGTGGTGAGGAGGGCGAGGGCGGCGCGGCGGAGGGTGTTCGAGGTTCGCATGTTTTCGTCAATTGCGGGATGGCGCGGGCTATTCCCCTTCCGGTGAGGGGAGTTGGTCGGCGAAGAGCAGGCCGGCCAGGGAGCGGAAGTACTCCTCGGGGTCCCGGTCGCCGATCGCCGCCGCCACGTTGCGGGTGAGGAGCAGGGTCGCGAAGCCGTGGGCGAGCGACCAGGCGGCGATGCCGGCCTGCCGGACGTCGGGGACGTCCGGCAGGTCCGCGACGCCCGCGCGGAGTTCGGCGGAGGCGCGTTCCTTGGCGGCGAGGAGGTCCGGGTCGTCGGCGCGCAGCAGCTCGGGCCGGAACATGACCTGGAAGTGCGCGGGGTGGGCGACGGCGAACCGGACGTAGCGCACGCCGCGTTCGCGCAGCGCGGGTGAGCCGTGCGCCGGGTCCGCGAGGGTTTCGGCGAGGAGTTCGTACCCCTCGGTGGCGATGGCCGTGAGCAGTCCGGTGCGGTCCTTGAAGTGGTGGGCGGGGGCGGCGTGCGAGACGCCCGCGCGGCGGGCGAGGTCGCGCAGGCTCAGCGCCCCGGGCCCCTCGGCGGCGATCGCGTCGAGCGCGGCGGCGAGGACGGCCTGCCGCAGGTCGCCGTGGTGGTAGGTGCCCCGGGAGGCCCGGCCGGCCCGACCGCTCGCCTTGTCCTCGCTCGCCTTGCCGTCGCTCGCCCTGTCGCCACTCGTCTTGTCGCCACGCGTCATGGCAGCAGCCTAGCCCGTATCTAGTCATTGACAAGTTCGGAGGGGCGCGGCCACAATCTTGTCAGTGGCAAGTTGATGGCGATGTGCAGGAGGACCCCGTGGAAACCGCTCGCGTACGTCAGATGTGGCACCTGCTCGAACCCCTGCACGCCGTGCTCTACTACGCCCCCGAGGCCTTCGAGGAGGCGGGCGCCCTCGGCTACGGGACGGCCGACCGCTGGCCCTCCTACTTCGCCTGGCGCGCCGCCGCCCTCGGCCCCGTCGGACCGGTCCGCGTCGCCTCCGCCTTCTACGGCTTCAGCCCCGAGAAGGTCGCCCGGCACGTCCCCGCCGCCTGGGAGGTCGCCGCCCCCGCCGACGTGCTCGCCGCCCGGCTCCGCGCCGTCGACCGGATCTATCGGTCCGTCCTCGGCGAGGACGTCGTCGCGAGCCCCGAACTCGCCGAGGCCGCAGCCCTCGCCCGCCGCGCCGCCGGGGCGGCCGGCCTCGAAGGCCGCCCGCTCGCCGCGGCCCACGCCGAACTGCCCTGGCCCGACGCCCCGCACCTCGTCCTGTGGCAGGCGGCGACGATCCTGCGCGAGCACCGGGGCGACGGCCACATCGCCGCCCTGGTCGCCGCCGGCCTCGACCCGGCCGAGTCCCTCGTCTCCTTCGCGGCCGTCGGAGCCGCGCCGGAACCGGTCTTCGAGAGCCGGGGCTGGAGCGCGGACGAATGGAACGCCGCGCGCGAGCGCCTGACGGCCCGGGGGCTCCTGGACGCGGACGGCGCCGCCACGGACGAGGGCCGCGCCCTGCGCGCGGAGGTGGAGCGGCGTACGGACGAACTGGCCGCCGGGCCGTGGGACGCCCTCGGCTCCGAGGACGCCGCCCGGCTCGCCGACCTCCTGGGCGGCCCCTGGCTCGCCGTCGTCGGCTCCGGCCTGCTGCCCTCCGAGAACACCCTCGGCATCGGCAAGGTGTGACCCGAGGCCCCCGGTCCGAGGCTGCCGGTCCGAGGCTCCCGGTCCGAGGCCCCCGGCCTGAGGCCCCCGGTCCGGGGCCCCCAGCCTGAGGCTCCCGGTCCGGGGCCATCGGTACGAAGCGGACGAGCCCCTCCGGCCTACGATTCCAGGGTGCTGACGTACCGAAGGACCCTCGCCGCCGCGACGCTCGCCGTCTCCGTGCTCCTCGCCGCCTGCTCACCAGGGACCGGCATCCCGGGGGACGCCGGCGGCGGGTCCGCCGCGCCGGGGACGGCGCTCGCCGCCGTGGACACCCTCACGGTCAAGGGCCGCGCCCCGAAGACCGGTTACGAGCGGGAGAAGTTCGGCCGCGCCTGGGCGGACGTCGACGGCAACGGCTGCGGCACCCGTGACGACGTGCTCAAGCGGGACCTGACCGGCGTCCGCTTCACGGACGGCCACTGCAAGGTCGCCTCCGGCACCCTCGCCGACGACCCGTACACCGGCACCACCGTCCGCTACGTCCGGGGCCGCTCCAAGGTCGACATCGACCATGTCGTCGCGCTCTCCGACGCCTGGCAGAAGGGGGCGCAGACGTGGGACGGCGAGACCCGGCGCCGCTTCGCCAACGACCCGCTCAACCTCCTCGCCGTGGACGCCGCGACCAACCGCCGCAAGTCCGACGGCGACGCCGCCACCTGGCTGCCGCCGAACCGGGCGTACCGCTGCACGTACGTGGCCCGGCAGATCGCGGTGAAGAAGAAGTACGGGGTGTGGGTGACGGCGGGGGAGCGGGACGCGATGAAGCGGGTCCTCGCCACCTGCCCGCAGCAGCGGCTCCCGTAGCGCCGGACCGCCGCGGCTGCCACGAAAAAACGTTTGGGCGGCCGGGGCGGGCGATCCTTCGGGTGCGGCACCGGATCCGACACGCCGGGCGTACGCGTGAGAGGGCCGTTCCCCCCCCGGGTGACGGCCCTCTCACGCGTAGCGGTCAGCCGGTCGCGACGACGTCCTTCGCCGCCGGGGCCTTCGCCTCGACCGGCTTCCCGTAGTGCGAGAAGGTGATCGTCCCCGGCTCGTCGCCGCCCTTCGTGGCGATCCGCAGGACGTACGGCGTGCCCTCCGTGGCCACGTAGACCGTGCTGGTCTCGCCGCCGTCGCCCGGCTCGGTCAGCGCCAGCGCCTTCTGGCCGCCGACGGTGGTCTCCTCGCCCTTCACGATCCCGCTCGCGCCCTGCTCGAACCCGCTGAGGAGCTGCTTCAGGTCGCAGAGTTCCAGCATGTCCTTGTTGTCGGGGTCGGAGACGGGGCCCTGCACCCAGTGGCCCTTGAGCGCCTTGAGCGTCGCCTTCTGCGTCTCGGGGTCCTCGTCCTTGACCTGCTCGCGCAGGGAGGCCTCGTCGAAGCGCAGGTACACGTTCCTGTCGTCCGGCTTGATCAGTTCGACCGTGCTGGTCGCGCCCGTGGTCAGCGTGCCGGTGCACCGTCCCCGGGCGTCGAGGGACAGGTAGGCCTTGAGCGGCTCGGCGGCTTCCCGCTCGTCGATGTCCACGCTCAGCGCCTTCGCGCCCTTCGTCGCGGCGAAGGCCTTGTCGACGATCTGCGAACCGCTCAGCTCCCCGAAGGGCCCGGTCGGCTTCGCGTCGTCGGAGGACGGGCCGCAGGCGGTGGCGCCGAGGGCGAAGGCGGCGCACAGGAGGGCCGTGACGGCGGTGCGGCGGGGGGCGGCATGCATGGTGGTGTCTCCGAGAGGGGGTTGTACGGGGGGTGGGGCCCCGAAGGGCCCCGGTCCTTGTGGTGCGTGTCCGGCGTGGTGCGTGTCCGGCGTGGGGGGTGTCCGGCCCGGGTCAGCCGACCTTCAGCTCCCACTGCGAGGCGTTGTAGTCGAAGCCGGGGTTGACCTCGACGGTCAGGTTCTTGGCGTCCTTGGGGGCGTCGAAGGCGACGGTGAGGGTGGCCTTCTTGCCGGGCAGGATGCTGCCCTGGAAGGTCAGGCTGTTCTTGTCGTCCAGGATCTGCTCGGCCTCGACGCCGTTCTTGCCGGCCCGTGCGCTCAGGCCGACGCCGGCGGCGTCGAACTTCTTCTTGCCGCCGTTCTCGATGACCACGGTCACCTGGTAGGCCTTGTTGCCCTCGGTGTGGCCGACCGCGAACTCGCCCGGGGAGTACGGCTTCGGGTCCGAGACCGTGACCTTGAGGTCGTCGTCGTAGACCGAGCTGTCGCCGTCCGCCAGGTTCTTCGCCGCCGGGTCCTTCGGGGCCGAGTCCTTGATGGTCTTGTCGATCTCCTCGACCGCGTCGCTGACGGCCGTGAACACGACGACCATGCCGACCACCGAGAGGACCAGGGACGCGAGGCCGAGGATCGCGCCGGTCAGGGCCACTCCCTTGTTGTTCGCCTCGCCGCGCTTCACGCGCCCCTTGCCGACGAGGCCCAGGATCAGCGCGATCACGCCGAGGATGCCGGCCAGCCAGAAGAGGAACGGCATGAATCCCGAGACCGTGCCGATGATGCCGAGGATCAGGGCCGCGGTGCCGAGGCCGTTGCGCATGACCCGCGGGGCGGCGGGCGGGACCTGGGTGTCGTACGACATGGGTGTGTCCTCCCGGACGGAGCAGATGTCTGGTGCGATGGATCAATCACAGCAGAGCTTGTGAACCGAGTCAACACAGTTCACAGAAAACGGATCGACTCACACTGTGAAGTGGTGTGCGGCTCGTTCGTCGCTAGGATTGGTGTCACAGCCAGAAGGGCGAACCAGGGGAGTTGGGTCACGTGCCGGAGAACGCAGCAGAGGCGGGTGCGGAGCGGGCAGGCGCCGGAGCGGAAGCGACCGGGGCCTCGGAGACCGGAGCCGCCGAGGTGACCGCCGCCGGGATCGCCCGGCTCGCCGGCGTCGGCCGGGCCGCCGTCAGCAACTGGCGCCGCCGCCACCCCGACTTCCCCAAGCCCGTCGGCGGGACGGAGGCGAGCCCGTCCTTCGCCCTCGCGGAGGTCGAGCGATGGCTCCGCGCCCAGGGCAAGCTGGCCGAGGTCCCGCTCAAGGAGCGCGTCTGGCAGCAGATCGCGGGCCACCCGGCCGGGGCCGTCACCGCCCTCGTCCACGCGGGCTGCGCCCTCCTCCTCGTACGGGACCGGTCCGCGGCCTGGCCCACCCTCGCCGAACTCCCCGACGAGCGGCTCGCCGAGGTGCTGCCCGTCGCCCTGGAGGAGACGCTCACCGAGCGCCTCGGCCCCGAGCGGGCCGTCCTCACCCCCCCGTCGCACGCCCTCGCCGCCTCCCTCCCGCTCCTGCGCGGGGCCGCCGAACTCGCGGCCGAGACCGGCGTCCGCGAGGCCTTCGAGTTCCTGCTCGGCCGTCACCTCGACGCCAACCCCCGGCAGTACACGCTCACCCCGCCCGGCCCCGCCGCCCTCATGGCGGCGCTCGCCGCGGCCCCGAAGACGGGACACGACGGCGTCCCGCTCACCGTCCTCGACCCCGCCTCCGGGACCGGCGGCCTGCTGAGCGCGGTCGAGAGCCCCGGCGCCGTCTGCGGCCAGGACGCCGACCACGACCTCGCCGCGCTGACCGCCCTGCGCCTGGCGCTCGCCACCGACGCCGACATCCGCGTCCGGTCCGGCGACAGCCTGCGCGCCGACGCCTTCCCGACGCTGGCGGCGGACGCCGTCCTGTGCCACCCGCCCTTCAACGAGCGGAACTGGGGCCACGACGAACTGGCCTACGACCCGCGCTGGGAGTACGGCTTCCCGGCCCGTACGGAGTCCGAACTCGCCTGGGTCCAGCACGCCCTGGCGCGCCTGCGCCCCGGCGGCACCGCCGTCCTCCTCATGCCGCCCGCCGCCGCCTCCCGCCGCTCCGGCCGCCGCATCCGGGCCGACCTGCTCCGCCGGGGCGCCCTGCGCGCGGTCGTCGCCCTCCCGGCCGGCGCCGCGCCCCCGTACGGCATCCCGCTCCACCTCTGGGTGCTGCGCAGGCCCGTCCAGGGCGAGCGGCCCGTCGGCGAACTCCTCCTCGTCGACGCCGCCGCCGAGCAGACCGGGCCGGGCCGGGAGGGCCGCGACCGGCTCGACTGGCCGGCCGTCCACTCCGCCGTCATGGACGCCTGGACGCCCTTCGACCGGGACGGCACCCTCGTCGGGACCCCGGGCGCGAGCCGTGCCGTGCCGGTCATCGAGCTCCTCGACGACGACGTCGACCTCGCCCCCGCCCGGCACCTCCCGCCGGCCGCCGCCGCCGAGGGCGCCGTCCAGCTGGCCGGGGTCCGCGAGCGGCTGACCGAGACGCTGCACCGGACCCGCGAACTGACCCCGCCGCCCGTGACCGACCCGGCCTCCGGCGGCGCCGGGCTCGGCCGGCCCACGACCACCGTCGGCGAACTCGCCCGCGCCGGGGCCCTGTCCCTGCGCGCGGGCGGCACCGGCACGGCCCCCGCCTCCGCCCCGGTCGCCGTCCTCACCGACCACGACGTGCTCGCCGCCCAGCCGCCCTCCGGGACGCTGCCCGACGGCCCGCCCGAGGAGCCGGTCCTCCTCGCCGCCGGGGACGTCGTCGTCCCGGTCCTCGGCGGCGGCGCGGCCTCTCACACGCACTGGCGGATCAGTAAGTCCCAATAGTCCTGCCAGGTCAGGCTTTCCTCGCCCTTACGGCCGCGGTAGACGTGGAAGCCGTAGA
>NZ_JBEXSZ010000152.1:0-19939 GCF_040613865.1 Streptomyces sp. NPDC006197
AGGGGTTCAGAACGGGAAGCGGCTTCGGCCGTGCTGGATCGAGATCCACTTCTGGCGGGCGGCGGCGTGTGCCCACCGACCGGCGGCGCCGGAGCGGGCGGAGGCGGCGGAGCCCCCGGACCACCCAGACCACCCGGACCGGGCTGCGCCAGCATCGTCGCGGCGTGCGCGATGCCGCCCGCGGGCGTACCACCCGGCACACCCGGCGGCGGCGGAGGCGGCGGAGGCGCCCCCGGACCACCCTGGTTCGGATGCGCCAGCATCGTCGCCGCGTGGTGCACCGGCTGCGGCGGCGTCACGGGACCCGGCGCGGACGGCGGAGGCGGCGGACCGGGCGGACCCGGCTGCGCGGGCGGACCCGGCGGCTGGAGCCCCTCGGGCCCGAGCTGCGACACCAACTGCGTGGGGATGTACGCGTTGCCGCCCGACGAGGCCCCCGGCACGCCCGGAACTCCCGGCGGCGGAGGCGGCGTCGGACCACGCCCGGCCTTCGGCGGCAGGGTGGCCTTGCTGGTCGCGGCGTCCGCGATGTCCCCCGCCCCCGGCGCCGGGGGCGCGGGCGGCGGAAGCGGCGGCGCACCCGGACCGGCCTGCGCGGGAGCCGGCGAAGGCCCCGGCGCGGGCGGTGACGGCGGGGCCGGCGGAACCGCACCCGGGGCCGGAGCCGCCGGGTCGAGACGGGGGGCGATCGCGGTCGGCGGCAGCGCGCTGCCGCCCTTCATCAACGCGGTCGGCGCGTCCGCGCCCACCGACGGCGGCGGGGCGTCCTCGTCGTCCGTCCCCGACAGCGGCGGCGCGAAGACGGTCGCGGGCAGCGGCACCGCCCCGTCCGCACCGCCGGAACTCGCGTTCGCGTCCACCCACGGACTGGACGACGCGGGAGCGGGCGCGGGGGCGGGGGCGGGCGGAGCCGGGGGCGCGACCGGCGGGGCCGGCTGCGCGGGCGGCGCCACCGCGGGACCCGACGCGACCGGGCTCGACGCCGGGACACCGTCCATCGCCGTCGGCTCGTACGCGTCGCCACCCGGGACAGGAGCCGGGGCGGGCTCGACGGCCGGTACGGGCTCCACGGCCGGAACCGGAGCCGCCGCGGCCTCCGACCCCGACACCGACTCCGACCCCGACCCCGTCACCGGCTCCGACGAATCCGTCGAGACGGAGGAAGCGGAAGAAGCCACCGAAACGGAAGAAGAGGAAGAAGCCACCGAAGCCGAAGGCCCCGCCACCCCCACCCCGTCCGACATGTCGTCCACCGGAGCCGACGCACTCACACTCTCCTGCGAGGCGTGCGACTCCTCCCTCGGCAGCCCGATCTTGTCCGCGGCGTCCTGCAACCACTCCGGCGGACTCAACAGGAACGACGTCTGGTTCAGATCGATCCGCGCCGCCGGCACCGCCGCCTGCGCCGGAACCTCGTCCGTCGCCCCGTACTCCTCCTCGTACCGCCGGATCACCTCACCCACCGGCAACCCCGGCCACAGCGTCGCCTCACCACTGTCCCGCGCGATCACCAGCCGCTGACGCCCCCCGTCCGACGTCGGACCGCCCTCGCGGTCCTCCGCCCACACCACGAAGCCCAGCTCGAACTCCCGCACCCGCACCTCGCGGTGCTGGTACCCCGGCAGATCACCGTTGATCCATTCCTCGGCACGCTCCTGCGCCTGCGCGAACGTCACCACAGCCAGCTCACTCCCCCACCGGGACCACGGGCACGGCACGCGCGAAGCCACCGTCCACCATCAGATTCGCCACCGTCTCCAGCTCCGGCGGATTACCCGCCAGACGCCCGAGGAACGCGTCGAAGTCCGCGCCGCAGGGCAGCAGCAGCCGCTCCACCCGCTCGTTCACCGTCCAGCCGGCCGCCACCTCGCCGGAGTCCCGCGCGTCGTCGTACGCGCAGAACCACACCGAACCGACCGCCGCACCCCGCACCTTCAACGCGACCAGACCACCCTGGACGAAAGCGACGCCCAGATAGTCCTTCGTCAGATGGTCACGGAGACACTTGTTGACGTAGACGAGGTCATTGACCCCCGCCTCCTCCCGCACCGTGAAGAACGGCTGGTCCACCAGGACGCCCAGCTCCGCGTCGAGCGCCGCCCCCACCGGAGCACACCCGCCCGCCGCCTTCAGGAACGAGCGGTACGCCCCCGGCAGCCGATAGCCGAGATCCTCCTCGACCCCCTGAAGCTGCTGCTCCGACACCGACAGACGCCCCTTCGGCAGCCCGAAGTGCACCGGCCGGGTCTCCTGCAGCGGACGCGTCCCCCGCTTCGACTGGTCCACGGCGGCCGTCGCCACCCCGCCGTGATGCCGCAGCAGCGCCTTCACCTCGACCGGCACCAGCTCCATCCGCCGCGAACCCACCACGTGATGCCACGTCCACCCGTGCGGGGTCGCCACCGACGGAATCGTGTCCCACAACTCATGACCGGTCGCCGCAAGCGCCGCGTTCGCCGACACGTAATCCGTCAACCGCAGCTCGTCGACACCGAAACCCTCCGGCGGATCGGCGATCTCCGCCGCCGCACGCGCATACGGCGAGAAGTCCGGATAGCCGCGCTCGTCCACCCGTACCCCTCTGGGGTGACGGGACGCACGGACCGGATCCGGGAAATGCACGACCTGCCCGGCGTAGGCCGCGTTCGGTGGCGCGGTGTCCTGCCCGAGCCGACCTGTCGTCATGGCGGTTGCCCCCTGCATGGCGTCGCTGACTGCTTGCTACCGACAGCCGACGGCTGCGGCCGACTGATGCCGCACAGCCTATGCGCTGCCACAAGAGGCCGAACCGGACCCGACCCCTCCGCGACCGAGCGTGACCAACTGTCACGACCCCATGACAGGCACACCATGATTCCGACACACCGAAGACGCGTTTCGCCGCCCCAGCTTCCCCATATGGCTCCCTATTTGGCAGGCTGTCCACGCAACTCGGGGGATTGCAGGAGGGGAAGACCAGCACCATGTACGCAGCAACGACGCCCACACAGGGTGACCCACGCCTCAACTGGAGCAGCAGCGCCGAGACCACGCGCGCGCCCTCCCTGCGCCACCGCCGCGACGGAATCCTCCCCACCGTGGGAGCCGCCCTCTCCGTCCGCGGCGAGACCCTCACGTGCACCGCGGGCCGCGGCGACCGGCCACCCGCCCTGCACCCCCTCGTCCAGGACTTCCTGGACACCCTCACCAGCAGCCAGCGGGAACGCTTCACCGGCCGCTGCCCCGAGGCCATCCTGCTCTCCCGGCACCTCACCGCCACCGAGAACAACCGCTCCAAACGCGCCCAACGCAAACCGCTCACCCACAGCGAAGCCCGCCGCTCCCTCAAGCAGGCCAAACTCACCGCCCGCCGCATCCGCGAGGACGGCGACCCGCTCCACGGCAGTTACGCCGCCCCCTGCCGCTCCTGCACGGCCATGCTCGCCCACTTCGGCGTCCGCGCCGTCGACCCCACCACACCCGTCGAGAACGGCTGACCGCACCCCATGCCCGACCACCTCAGCACCACCCGCTTCCCGGTCAACGTCGACGCCGCCCTCCGCGAGGCCGGCTGGCAGCCCGGCCGCTGGGACATCAAACTCGCCGAAGAATGGGCCGACACCCTGCGCGCCCACATCTCCCCCGCAGGCCACCGGCACAGCGTCTTCCCCGCCGCCGTCGAAGCCTGGGCCGAATTCGGCGGCCTGCGGATCACCGCACCCGGCCACGGCCGGCAGATAGCACCCGCCGCCGTCCGCTTCGACCCCCTCGCCGGACTCCACCTCTCCCGCACCCTCGCCGACCTCGGCCGCGCCCTCGACACCGAGATCGCCCCCCTCGGCGAAGAAGGCGACCACCAGGCCGTCCTCGCCATGGACGCCGAAGGCCGCGTCTACAGCCTCGACCACGCCGGCGACTGGTACCTCGGCAAGGACATCGACACGGCCCTGTCGACCCTGATCACCGGAGCCCAGCCGACCCGCCTCACGGCGGGCTGACCCGCCTCACGGCCGGGCGGCCCGCCTCACAGCCGGCTAGACGCCCGTCGGCAGCACCGCCGACACCTTGAAACCACCCGCGTCCGTCGGCCCCGACACGAACACGCCCCCGAGCCGCACCACCCGCTCACGCATCCCCACCAGCCCGTTCCCCCCACTCGGCAACCCCACACCGGCCACCGCCGCGTCCGAAGGACCGTTCTCCACCTGCATCGCCACCTCGGCCTCCCGATGCGCCAGCCGCACCACGACCTTCGCACCCGCCGCGTGCTTGTGGACGTTCGTCAACGCCTCCTGCACCACCCGGTAGGCCGTCCGCTCCACCTCCGGGGCATACGGACGCGCCTCCCCCATCACCACCAGCTCCACGACCGTCCCCGCCAACCGCGACTGCTGGCACAACGCCTCCAGGGCGTCCAGACACGGCCCGTCCTCGGCGGCCGCCTCGGCCGCGGCGGCAGCGGCCCGCCCCACCGCGGCGAGGGGCACCGCGGCAGGAGCGACAGGAGCGGCCCCCTCCCGAAGCACCCCGAGCATCTCCCGCAACTCCGTCAGAGCCTGCCGACCCATGTCCCCCACCAGCGCCGCGTTCCTCACCGCCTTCTGCGGATCCTTCAACGCCACCGCCTGCAACGCCGCCGCGTGCACCACCATCAGCGACACCCGGTGCGCCACCACGTCGTGCATCTCCCGCGCGATCCGCGTCCGCTCCTCCTGCCGCGCCCACTGCGCCCGCTGCTCCGCCCGATCGGCCAGCAACGACAGCTCCTGCTCCAAGCTGTCCGCCCGCTCCCGCAGGCTCTCCATCAGCCGACGCCGCGCCCCTATGTAGAGACCGAAGAGCACCGGCGGCGCATTGAGCCCGAGCGTCATGAAGAGCGACACGCTCGGCACGTACCAGCCACTGGGATCGATGTCCTGAGCGACGTCCTGCCGCATCCGCACCACGGTCACGACGAACACCGCGAGCGTCGACATCCCCGCGAGCACGGCCGTGATCCGCCGGGGCACCTCGGAGGCGGCGAGCGTGTACAGCCCGACGATCCCCATCAGGAAACCCATCTCGGCCGGCGCGACGGCGATCGACACCAGCACGACGGCGATGGGCCAGCGACGCCGCACGAGCAGCACGGACCCCACGAGCAACCCGAACACCACCCCCAGCGGCACCGGCAACGAAGCCTTGTCGGCGAACCCGACGCCCTCGACGGCACACTCCAGCGCGGACACCAGCGCGAGCGCCCCGTCGAGCACGGCGCTCCGCCGTCTCCCCCACCACCACCAAGTCCCGACGCCCCCGGCGTCCCGATCTGCCCCCGTTGTGGTCATACCCACCACCCTACGGGCGGCCCCCGACGTCAACGCGATGAACACCGGAGTCGACAGCTCGGCCTTCCAGAGAGCCACCCTGAAGCGACACAACCCCCGAACCGTTCGAAAGAACACTGCCGAGGCCTACCGGGGATGCCTGATCATCTACGTCACTCGGAGCGCGGAGCTATACCGTCGCACGGAAGGCGCCTGGTACGGCATAGTGGAGGCCGCCGGGGCACGGGACTGACAAAATGTCCGTTTCGGACCCATAAGCAATCCCCTGTGGTGTAATCGGCAGCACTGGGACCTTTGGAGTCCTATGTCCGGGTTCGAGTCCTGGCAGGGGAGCAAGCTCGGTTCGGGTCCTGACCGTCCAGGTCAGGACCCGCACTCATGTCCGCCATCCTGCCCCCCGGTATCCTTCGTGCGTCCACCACCCAAAGCCGAAGGGCATTCCCGTGAGCGCCAACCGCCCGGCAGCCGTCGTCGTCCTCGCAGCGGGTGAGGGCACCCGCATGAAGTCGAAGACCCCCAAGGTCCTGCACGAGATCGCCGGGCGTTCGCTCGTCGGGCACGTCGTGTCCGCCGCCCGGGAGCTGGAGCCCGAGCACCTCGTCGTGGTCGTCGGGCACGCCCGTGAGCAGGTGAAGGGGCATCTGGAGGAGCACTACGCCGGGACCCGCACCGCCGTCCAGGAGGAGCAGAACGGGACCGGGCACGCCGTGCGGATGGCCCTGGAGGAGCTGGGCGCCGCGCCCGAGGGGACCGTCGTCGTGGTCTGTGGCGACACTCCGCTGCTGTCCGGGGAGACGCTGAAGGCACTGGCCGGGACGCACGCCGCCGACGGCAACGCCGTGACGGTGCTGACGGCCGAGGTGCCGGACTCCACGGGGTACGGGCGGATCGTGCGGGACGCCGGCGGGGCCGTGACGGAGATCGTGGAGCACAAGGACGCCTCCGCGGAGCAGCTCGCGATCCGGGAGATCAACTCGGGTGTGTTCGCGTTCGACGGGAAGCTGCTGGCCGAGGCGCTGGGTCAGGTGCGGACGGACAACAGCCAGGGTGAGGAGTACCTCACGGACGTGCTGTCGATCCTGCGTGAGGCGGGGCACCGGGTGGGTGCCTCTGTCGCCGGGGATCACCGGGAGATCCTGGGGATCAACAATCGTGTGCAGCTCGCCGAGGCCCGTGGCCTGCTGAACCGGCGCCTCCTGGAGGCGGCGATGATGGCCGGCGTGACGGTCGTGGACCCGTCGTCCGTCATCGTGGACGTCACCGTGACCTTCGAGGCCGACGCGGTGATCCTGCCGGGTACGCAGCTGCACGGTGCGACGCACGTCGCCGAGGACGCCGTGGTCGGGCCGAACACGCGTCTGACGGACGTCACCGTGGGCAAGGGCGCCCGGGTGGACAACACGGTGGCCTTCTCGGCCTCCGTCGGTGAGGGTGCTTCGGTGGGTCCGTTCGCGTACCTGCGTCCGGGGACGAACCTGGGGAAGAAGTCCAAGGCGGGTACGTACGTCGAGATGAAGAACGCGACGATCGGTGAGGGTACGAAGGTCCCGCACCTGTCGTACGTGGGTGACGCGACGATCGGCGAGTACACGAACATCGGTGCCGCGAGCGTCTTCGTGAACTATGACGGTGAGGCGAAGCACCACACCACGATCGGCTCCCACTGCCGTACGGGTTCGGACAACATGTTTGTGGCTCCCATCACCATCGGGGACGGGGCTTACACCGCTGCGGGGTCCGTGATCACGAAGGACGTGCCGGCCGGTTCGCTCGCCGTGGCCCGGGGCCAGCAGCGGAATATCGAGGGTTGGGTGGCCCGGAAGCGGCCCGGCAGTGCTGCCGCGCAGGCCGCTCAGGTCGCCTCTGAGGAGTCCGCCGGCGAAAGCTGACCGGAAACAGGTACGTCCAACTCGGCGTACCGTGATACGTGCACACAAATTCGGCTGGCACGCACATGCGCTCGACGGGCGTGGGATCGCGGCCAGAGAACACGTCTGAGGAGACAGTGCTGTGACCGGGATCAAGACGACCGGCGAGAAGAAGTTGATGCTCTTCTCCGGCCGCGCCCACCCCGAGCTGGCCGAGGAGGTCGCGCACCAGCTGGGCGTCGGTCTCGTTCCGACCAAGGCGTTCGACTTCGCCAACGGTGAGATCTACGTCCGCTTCCAGGAGTCGGCGCGTGGCGCGGACTGCTTCCTGATCCAGAGCCACACGGCTCCGATCAACAAGTGGATCATGGAGCAGCTGATCATGATCGATGCTCTGAAGCGGGCTTCCGCTCGGAGCATCACCGTGATCATCCCGTCGTACGGCTATGCCCGGCAGGACAAGAAGCACCGTGGCCGTGAGCCGATCTCGGCGCGTCTGGTGGCGGATCTGCTGAAGACGGCGGGTGCGGACCGGATCCTGACCGTGGACCTGCACACGGACCAGATCCAGGGCTTCTTCGACGGTCCGGTGGACCACCTGTCGGCGCTTTCGGTGCTCGCGGACTACGTGGGTGCGAAGGTCGACCGCGAGAAGCTGACGATCGTCTCTCCGGACGCGGGTCGTGTGCGGGTGGCCGACCGCTGGTGTGACCGTCTGGACGCGCCGCTGGCGATCGTGCACAAGCGTCGTGACAAGGACGTCGCCAACCAGGTGACCGTGCACGAGGTCGTCGGTGACGTGAAGGGCCGTGTCTGTGTCCTGGTGGACGACATGGTCGACACGGGTGGCACGATCTGTGCCGCGGCCGACGCGCTGTTCGCGCACGGTGCGGAGGACGTGATCGTGACGGCGACGCACGGCATCCTGTCGGGTCCGGCGGCGGACCGGCTGAAGAACTCCAAGGTGAGCGAGTTCGTGTTCACGGACACGCTGCCGGTGCCGGGTGCGCTGGAGCTGGACAAGATCACGGTGCTGTCGATCGCGCCGACGATCGCGCGTGCGGTGCGTGAGGTGTTCGAGGACGGTTCGGTGACGAGCCTCTTCGAGGAGCACTGAGCCGCACAGGACTGAGTGAGGAGGGCCGTTTCCCCCGGGTGGGGAGGCGGCCCTTCTTCGTTCTGCCGGGGTGATCCATTTGGGCGGGTCGGGGGTGGCGGGTAGACTGCCGTAGTTGCTCGGCGAGGGAGGCCGGACCCGTGAGGGTCTCGGCGGTCCGTTATCGACGCGCTCTTCGTAGCAGGCCATCGCCAGTCGTGGCCGGGTGACCACCTTTTTCGTCACCTTTCTACGAGGAGTGCACCATGTCCGAGGTCAAGCTCGCCGCTTCCGTCCGCACCGAGTTCGGCAAGGGCGCCGCCCGCGCCATCCGCCGTGACGCCAAGGTTCCCGCCGTCGTCTACGGTCACGGCTCGGACCCGATCCACGTCACCCTTCCGGCCCACGACCTGGGTCTCGCGCTGCGTACGCCGAACGTGCTGCTTTCGCTGGACATCGACGGCACCCAGGAGCTGGCGATCCCGAAGGCCGTCCAGCGTGACGCCATCAAGGGCTTCCTGATCCACGTCGACCTGCTCCTCGTGAAGCGCGGCGAGAAGGTCACGGTCGAGATCCCGGTCCAGGCCGAGGGTGAGCTGGCCGCCGGCGGCAACCTGCTGGAGCACGTGCTCGGCACCCTGTCCGTCGAGGCCGAGGCCACCCACCTGCCCGAGGCCGTCACGGTCTCCGTGGAGGGCCTGGAGGCCGGTGCCTCCATCCTCGCGAAGGACATCACCCTTCCGAAGGGCGCGACCCTGGTGACCGACGCCGACGCCGTCGTCATCCAGGTCCTGGCCGCGCAGGCCGAGGAGCCGGCCGCCGAGACCGAGGCCGCCGAGGGCGCCGAGGCCTGAGCCGTAGGCTCTGTCTGACGTGACGGGGTGACGGGCCGTACGGGCCCGTCACCCCGTTTCTCTTGTACGGATACGAGGAGACCTGACGCACATGACGGACGACGACGCGAACGCCCCTTGGCTGATCGTCGGTCTCGGCAACCCGGGGCCCGAGTACGCGGCCAACCGGCACAACATCGGTTTCATGGTCGTGGACCTGCTCGCGGAGCGGATCCGCGGTTCGTTCAAGCGGGCGCAGAAGGCGCAGGCGCAGGTCGTCGAGGGCCGGATGGGGCCTCCGGGGCCTTCGAGCCGTCGGGTGATCCTCGCGAAGCCGATGTCGTACATGAACCTCTCGGGCGGTCCGGTGACGGCGCTGCGTGACTTCTACAAGGTGCCGACGGCGCACGTGGTGGCGGTGCACGACGAGCTGGACATCGACTACGGGGTGCTGCGGCTGAAGCTGGGCGGCGGGGACAACGGGCACAACGGTCTGAAGTCGATGACGAAGGCGATGGGTGCGGACTACCACCGGGTGCGGTGCGGGATCGGGCGTCCGCCGGGGCGGATGCAGGTCGCGGACTTCGTGCTGAAGGACTTCTCGTCGGCGGAGCGCAAGGATCTGGACTGGTTCGTGGACCGGGCGGCGGATTCGGTGGAGTGTCTGGTGGCGGAGGGGCTGGAGCGGGCCCAGTCGGCGTACAACTCGTAGGGTCTGGTGCCTGGAACGTACGACTGTACGATCGCGGGTCATGACGCACGTCCGTACCGCAGCCATGGCCCTGGTCGCCCTGCTCCTCGTCGTCGCGGGTGCCTGGGCCTCGTGGAACTCCGCCCAGCACGTCCTGCTCGCGAAGGGCCGTGAGCACGGGACGTTGACGGTGACCGACTGCACGGACGAGACGTGCAGCGGTCGTTATGTGCCGGAGGATCCGTCGTCGACGCGCCGGACGTTGTCGATCGCGCGTTCGGTGGCGGCGGAGAAGGGCGTGACGATCCCGGTGGTGGTGAAGCCGGGTACGGACGAGGGTGTGCGGACGGGCTGGGGCGGGGGGTTGCACGCGTGGCTCCCGCTGGGCGGGGCGCTGTTGCTGGCGGCGCCGTTGGTGGGCGGTGGGATGCGGCTGTCGCGGACTGCGTGGTCGTTGGCGGGAGTTGGCGGTGCGGTGCTGGTGGCGGCGTTCTTCGCACTCTGACCCGTTTGGTCCCGGTTCTGCGGTCAATCGTTATGGACCGCTGGCTTAAGGATGACTTAAGGCGACGGATAGGCTGCCCCAGCCACCTCCCACGGCATCCTCATCCCACAGATGGACGACTGCACATGCGACGCTCCTTCATCCCCGCAGCCGCTCTTGTCGCGGCCATGGCGGGCTCCGTGATCTTCGCCCCCACCGCGTTCGCCTCCCAGGGTCCGAAGGACCCCAAGGGCGACAACGGCACGGTCAAGATCCACGACGCCAAGACCGGCGAAGAGCTCATGAAGAACGAGCCCCACGTCTGCACCTTCTACCTCGACGGCTTCAAGTTCGACGGTGCGCAGAAGGTCGACTGGAGCATCGAGGGCCAGGCTCCGACGAAGGACCTGGAGGGCACCACCGGTTCGCTGGTCCTGGACGGTACCGGTCACGAGCGCACCGACGACCTGTCTCTCCCGGACGGCCACTACAAGCTGACCTGGAAGTTCGACAACGAGAAGGGCAACAGCGGCAAGCACAAGGTCTTCTGGGTCGACTGCGAGGACACCACCACCGGCGGCGCCACCGGCGGCCAGACCACGGGCGGCTCCACCACGGGTGAGCAGACCACGGGTGGGTCCACCACGGGCGGGACGACGACCGGTGGATCCACCACCGGCGGATCCGCCACCGGCGGTTCCACCACGGGTGAGACCACCGCCACCGGTGGTTCCGCCTCGGGTGGGGCTTCCGCCAATGGCGGTTCCTCGGCCGGTGGTTCGGCGTCCGGTGAGGCCACCGGTGGGTCCGCCGCCGGCGGTTCGGCCACCGGTGGCTCGGGTGAGGGCAACCTCGCCGAGACCGGTTCCAGCGCGCCGGTCGGCATCCTCGCCGCCGCCGCTCTGGCCCTCGCGGCCGCCGGTGCGGTCCTGGTGACCCGCCGTCGCAAGGCCCAGCAGGGCTGACGTACCCCGTCATGACGGAGCCCCCGCCGGATTCCCCGGCGGGGGCTCTGTCGTACGCGGTGAAGGGCCGTCAGCCGGTGTTGCGCAGGCCCGCCGCCACGCCGTTGACGGTGAGGAGCAGGGCCCGGGCGAGCAGCGGGTCCGGATCCTGGCCGCTTTCGGCGGCCGCGCGCTGGCGGGCGAGGAGGGCGACCTGGAGGTAGGAGATCGGGTCCAGGTAGGCGTCGCGGATGGCGAAGGTCTGCTGGAGGACCGGGTTGGAGTCGAGGAGCCGCTCGCCGCCGGTGACCTTGAGGACCTCGGCGACGGTGAGCGCGTGCTCGGCCTCGATGGTGTCGAAGACGTGCTTGAGGTGGTCGGGGACGAGGGTGTCGACGTAGTGGCGGGCGATGCGCAGGTCGGTCTTGGCGAGTGTCATCTCCACGTTGGAGAGGAAGTTGCGGAAGAAGCCCCAGCGTTCGTGCATCTCGCCGAGGACGGCGTCGAGGCCGGCCTCGCGCAGGGCCTTGAGGCCGGAGCCGACGCCGAACCAGCCGGGGACGATCTGGCGGGACTGGGTCCAGCCGAAGACCCACGGGATGGCCCGCAGTCCGTCGAGGGAGACGCCGGAGCCGGGGCGGCGGGAGGGCCGGGAGCCCAGGTGCAGGTCGGCGAGCTGGTCCACCGGTGTCGACGCGAGGAAGTACGTCGGCAGGTCGGGGTCCTCGACGAGGCGGCGGTAGGCGGCGTGGGCGGCGTCGGAGACGACGTCCATGGCCGCGTCCCAGCGGGCGAGGGCCTCGTCGGACTGGCGCGGCGCGGTGTGCAGGGCGGAGGCCTGGAGCGTGGCGGCGACCGTCAGCTCCAGGTTCTCCCTGGCCAGGGACGGAATGAGGTACTTGTCGGAGATGACCTCGCCCTGTTCGGTCACCTTGATCTCGCCCTCCAGCGTGCCCCAGGGCTGGGCGAGGATCGCGTCGTGCGAGGGGCCGCCGCCGCGGCCGACGGTGCCGCCGCGGCCGTGGAAGAGGCGGAGGCGGACGCCGTAGCGGTGGGCGACGTCGCGCAGGCGGCGCTGGGCGCGGTGGATCTCCCACTGGCTGGTGGTGATGCCGCCGAACTTGGAGGAGTCGGAGTAGCCGAGCATGACCTCCTGGACGTCGCCGCGGAGGGAGACGAGGCGCCGGTAGGAGGGGTCGGCGAGCATGTCGTCGAGGATGACGTCGGCGGCCTTGAGCTCGTCGGTGGTCTCCAGGAGCGGCACGATGCCGATCTTGGCCCAGCCGCCGTGGAGGTCGATGAGGCCGGCTTCGCGGGCGAGGACGGCGGCGGCGAAGACGTCGTCGGCGCCCTGGCACATCGAGATGATGTAGGACTCGATGACCTCCGGGCCGAAGCGCTCGAAGGCCTCCTTGATGGTGTGGAAGACGCCGAGGGTCTTCTCGCCGGCGGCGTCCAGGGGGGCCGGGGTGGGGGCGAGCGGGCGGCGGGAGCGCAGCTCCTTGGCGAGGAGCTTCTGCCGGTAGTCGCGGGGCATGTCCGCGTACCGCCAGGACTCCTCGCCGAGGCGGTCGAAGAGCTGGCCGAGGGCGTGGTGGTGGGCTTCGGCGTGCTCGCGGACGTCCATGGTGGCGAGCTGGAGGCCGAAGGCGGAGAGGGTGCGGATGACCCGGTCCATGCGGCCGTCGGCGAAGAGGGCGCCGCGGTGTTCGCGCAGGGAGGTCTGGATGAGGGTGAGGTCGCGGATGAGGTCGGCGGTGCCGAGGTAGTCGCGGCCGTCCTGGTGGGGGGTGCCGTGGGCGAGGCGCTCGCGGGTGTTGACGAGCTTCTGCCGGATGCAGGTGGCCTTGAGCCGGTAGGGCTCCTCGGCGTTGAGGCGCTTGTAGCGGGGGCTGATCTCCGGGAGGAGGTCCAGGTCGCGCTGGAGGGAGTCCAGGAGTTCCTGGGTGGCTCCGGTGTAGCGGATGGAGTTGGAGAGGAGTCCGCGGAGGAAGTCGATGAGTTCGAGGGCGTCGGTGATGCCGTGCTCGTGCTGGAGGATCAGGACGTCCCAGGTCACCTGGGGGGTGACGTTGGGGTTGCCGTCGCGGTCGCCGCCGATCCAGGTGCCGAAGGTGAGGGGGCGGGTGCCGGAGGGCAGTTCGACGCCGACGCGCTCCAGCTCGGCGGCGAGGTCCTCCAGGACGTCGCCGACGGCGTTCGCGTGCAGCTCGTCGAGGTAGTAGATGGCGTTGCGGGCCTCGTCGGCGGGCTCGGGGCGGACGACCCGGAGCTCGTCGGTCTGCCAGATGAGGTCGATGTTCTCGGCGAGGCGGAGGTCGGTGCGGCGCCGGTCGGCCTGGGCGACGGGGGTCTCCAGGAGGGCGGCGATGCGGCGGAGCTTGTTGAGGACGGAGCGGCGGGCGGCTTCGGTGGGGTGCGCGGTGAAGACGGGCCGGACGTTGAGGTTCTTGACCGTCTCGCGGACGTGCTCGGGGTCGCCGTCCTTGAGCATGTCGACGGTGCGGGCGAGGAGGCCGCCCTCGGCGGCGCGCTTCTCGCGCAGTTCGCGGCCGCGGTGGACCTGCTCGGTGACGTTGGCGAGGTGGAAGTAGGTGGAGAAGGCGCGCACGAGCTTGGCGGCCGTCTCGAGTTCGACGCCCCGGAGCAGCTCGGCGGCGGCCTCGCCGTCCTCGCGGGTGAGGCGGCGGACCTTCTCGACGAGGTCGAGGAGGTCGTGGCCCTCTTGGCGTACGAGGGTCTCGCCGAGGAGATCGCCCAGTCGGCGGATGTCGGCGCGCAGCTCGGTGCTGGCGGTGGGGGTCTGGTCGGCACTGCTCACAGGTGCGGCTCCTTGCAGTGTTTGAGCACGTCTGGAGGGGTTTCCGGAGGCTTGCGGACCGCGCTGTCCGACGCCCCCAGGATAGGTGTCCACATGGTGGGCGGCGGCCGGGGCCCTGTTTCGTGCCCTCTTGCCGCGCGCCATGGCGCTGCCATACTTACGACGCCGTAGGTTACGGAGGCGTAGCCTTGTAGGTGTCCTTCGACGCGTTTCCTCCTCCCCCTCACCCCCAGGGACATTCATGACCATGAGCCCCGAGATGACGTCGGCGTCCGAGGCGCCGGATGCCGAGGCGCTGCCCTCCGCCACGCTGGGCGGGGACAGCAAGCGTTCGATCGAGCAGATCACCCTGCTGCTGTTCATCACGGTGCCGTTCCTGGCGCTGCTGGCCGCGGTGCCGTTGGCGTGGGGCTGGGGGGTGAGCTGGCTGGATCTGGGGCTGATGGTGGCGATGTACTACATCGGCTGCCACGGGATCACGATCGGTTTCCACCGGTACTTCACGCACGGTTCCTTCAAGGCGAAGCGGCCGCTGCGGATCGCCCTTGCGATCATGGGTTCGCTGGCCGTCGAAGGCCCTCTCGTGCGCTGGGTGGCGGACCACCGCAAGCACCACAAGTTCTCGGACGCGGAGGGCGACCCGCATTCGCCGTGGCGGTTCGGCGAGACGGTGCCGGCGTTGATGAAGGGCCTGTGGTGGGCGCACATCGGCTGGATGTTCGACGAGGAGCAGACGCCGCAGCACAAGTACGCGCCCGATCTGATCAAGGATCCGGCGATCCGGGCGATCTCGCGCCAGTTCGTGTGGTGGACGATCGTGTCGCTGGCGATCCCGCCGCTGGTGGGCGGTCTGGTGACGTGGTCGTGGTGGGGCGCGTTCACGGCGTTCTTCTGGGGTTCGCTGGTGCGGGTGGCGCTGCTGCACCACGTGACGTGGTCGATCAACTCGATCTGTCACGCGGTGGGCAAGCGGCCGTTCAAGTCGCGTGACCGCTCGGGCAACGTGTGGTGGCTGGCGGTGCTGTCCTGTGGCGAGTCCTGGCACAACCTGCACCACGCGGACCCGACGTCGGCCCGGCACGGGGTGCTGCGCGGGCAGCTCGACTCCAGTGCGCGGCTGATCCGCTGGTTCGAGCAGCTGGGCTGGGCGACGGATGTGCGCTGGCCGGCGAAGTCCCGCATCGAAGCCCGCCGCCAGAGCGCGTCCGCAGACGCGGCATGATGGAAGACGTGGCGATCGAGGGCAGGACCGGCGGTACGGGCGGCAGCGGCGCGGAGCAGAAGCCCCGGCGTGGGCGCCGGGTGCGGATGACGGGCGCGGAGCGCCGGGAGCAGCTGCTCGACATCGGTCGCACGCTCTTCGCGGAGAAGGGCTTCGAGGGCACGTCGGTGGAGGAGATCGCGGCGAAGGCCGGGGTCTCCAAGCCGGTGGTGTACGAGCACTTCGGGGGGAAGGAGGGGCTGTACGCGGTCGTGGTCGACCGGGAGATGCGGCAGCTCCTGGACGGGGTGACGGGGGCGCTGACGGCGGGGCACCCGCGGGAGCTCCTGGAGCAGGCGGCGTTCGCGCTGCTCGACTACATCGAGAACTACACGGACGGTTTCCGGATTCTCGTACGGGATTCCCCGGTGGCGCAGTCGACGGGCACGTTCGCGTCGCTGATCAGTGACATCGCCACGCAGGTGGAGGACATCCTGGGCCTGGAGTTCAAGGCGCGGGGTTTCGACCCGAAGCTGGCGCCGCTGTACGCGCAGGCGCTGGTGGGCAGTGTGGCGCTGACGGGGCAGTGGTGGCTGGACGTCCGCAGGCCGAAGAAGGCGGAGGTCGCGGCGCATCTGGTGAATCTGGCGTGGCACGGGCTCGACGGTCTGGAGCAGAAGCCGCGGCTGATAGGGCACCGCAAGAGCTGAGCGGGCGGGGCCGGTGGAGGGAACCGGCGGGCCCGGGCGGTGGCCGGGAGCGGGAAACGACCGGACGGTCGGATTCGGTGCGGTGGACATCTGGTAATCGGCCGGGCCGTGAGTAGACTCGCGTTCAACATCCGGGGGGTGTTCCGACCGTCCTACGAGGTCGTCTCCACGTGCCTACCGCCATGCGCTGACGCCGTTCGACGCTGTTCGATCCCCCTGTGTGGTTCCGTCGAACCTCTGATCCCTGGGGGGGATCTTTTTGTTCTTCATGCGTTCCCAGCGTGCCCGTCGTCTCGCCGGCTGCACCGCTCTCGCCCTCTCCGCCGGCATGCTCCTCGCGAGCCCGGCGTCCGCCGACTCGCCGGCGCCGCACCCGGCGGTCGAGAAGCCGGCGCAGGCTCCCGTCGCGCCGACGAAGCGGACCGTCCCGCAGGCCGACACCGCTCCTTCCGCCGGGGCCGCCGGCGTCACGGCGGAGCGTCCGCCGTCGCGCTCGGACCTGGACGGCGACGGCCAGAGCGACCTGGTGCTGCGCGTGGGCAGCACGCTGCAGACGGCGATGACGAATTCCCAGGGCGCCGAGTTCCACCGCGACAACGGTGACGACTCCTTCGTCAAGGACATCATCCCGATCGGCGACCAGGACCTGAACGGCAGCGGTCCCGAGATCCTGACGCTCTCGAAGTTCGGCTGGCTGAGCCTGTACGGCGACTCCACCGCGTCCTACGGCACCTACCGCTGGTCCGGTCCGGGCTGGCAGGTCTACAACAAGGTGTTCTCGCCCGGCGACATCAGCGGCGACGGCCGCGCCGACGTGCTGGCGCGTACACCCGCGGGCGAGCTGTGGGTCTACGTCTCGACCGGCACCCCGAACGCCCCGTTCCACGCCCGCCAGCTGGTCGGCAAGGGCTGGTCCGTCTACGACCAGCTGATCGGCCTCGGCGACAGCGACGGCGACGGCCGGGGCGACTTCCTCGCCCGTACGCCCTCCGGCGTGCTCTTCTACTACGGGAGCACCGGCAGCCCGTACTCGGTGAAGCCCCGCAAGGAGGTCGGCTGGGGCTGGCAGCAGTACAACCAGATCATCGGCATCGACGACGACAACGCCAACGGGGTCCCCGACGTCCTCGCGCGCGGCGTCGACGGCAAGCTGTACGAGTACTTCGGCACCGGCAGCGGCCACTACACCAGCCGCAAGGTGGTCGACTCGACGGCCTTCTGGTCCGGGGTGGACCAGTTCTCCGGCGCGGGCAACGTCCCGGTGCACGGCAAGCAGGGCATGCTGGCCCGCGACAAGGCCGGCACGCTCTTCTGGTACGACTCGCTGAACAACGGCCGCCTGGCGGCCCGCACCCAGATCAGCGACACCGGCGGCTGGGCCGGCGCGACGCTCTTCGAGGTCAACTCGCTCGGCCGGGACGCGGTCTCCGACACGCTGGAGATCTTCCAGGGTCACCTCTACGGCAGCGAGACGGACTTCGGCGGCGGCTGGAGCGCGATCAACCTGATCGCCGGTCCGGGCGACCTGAACGGTGACGACACCGGCGACTTCGTCGCCCGGGACCGCGACGGCGTCCTGTGGCTGTACCGGAGCAACTACGACGGCAACGCCCTGCACGCCCGCGTCAGGATCGGCGGCGGCTGGAACGCGTACGACCGGATCGTCGGTTCGGGCGACTACAGCGGCGACGGCCTCAACGACCTGATCGCCCGCGCCAAGGACGGCACGCTGTACCTGTACCAGGGCACCGGTCAGGCCGGTTACGCGTTCAAGCCCCGCGTCAGGATCGGCGGCGGCTGGAACGTGTACCCGAAGATCGAGGCCCCCGGTGACATCACCGGTGACGGCAAGGCCGACCTCCTCGCGGTGAACGCGGGCGGCGAGCTGTTCCGCTACTCCGGCACCGGCGACACGGGCTACGTCTTCAAGCCGCGCGTCTCCATCGGGACCGGCTACCAGACCTACAACGGCCTGTACTGACGTGGTCTCGGGCGCCCCGCACCGGAGGTCCGGTGCGGGGCGCCCGTGCGTGCGGCGGAGGCGTGAGTAGACTCCTGTTCCAACATTCGGGGGGGTGTTCCCGTCCTCGGACGAAGCCGTCTCCGCGTGCCCCCGGGCACGCGCCGATGCCGTCCGAACCCGTGCGAGCCCCTTGTCCGGTTCCGTCGACCTCTGGTCCCTGGGGGGATCTCTTGCGCTTCCCGCATTCCACGCGTGCGCGTCGTGTCGCCACCTGCACCGCGCTCGCCCTCTCCGCCGGCATGCTCCTCGCGAGCCCGGCTTCCGCCTCCACCGGCACTCCGGCCCCGCGCCCGGTCGCCGAGAAGCCGGTGACCGGCTTCACCGCGCCGCCCCTGAACCGGCCCCTGAGCGGCGCGGTCCGTCAGGACGCCGACGCGACCGCCGGGGTCGGCGCCTCGCCGCAGCTGTCGGACTTCGACGGCGACGGCTTCAGCGACCTGATCTTCCGCGACGCCGACGGGAAGGTCTACACGAACGTAGGCCAGGGCCGGCCGTTCGGGTCCTTCCCGGAGCCTCCGAAGGACGTCATCCCGATCGGCAACCAGGACGGGAACGCCAGCGGCCCCGAGGTCCTGACGCTGTCCGCGCAGGGCGCTCTCCGGCTGTACGCGGACGCCACGCCGACCGGCGGGACGTACGTCTGGCAGGGCAACGGCTGGAACATCTACAACAAGGTCCTCGCGCCCGGCGACGTGAACGACGACGGCCGGGCGGACGTGGTCGCCCGCGACCTCGACGGCAACCTGTACCTGTTCTACGGCACCGGAAGCCGCACCGCGCCGTTCGCGTCGCGCGTGAAGATCGGCTACGGCTTCAACGTCTACGACCAGCTCCTCGGCATCGGCGACAACAACGGCGACGGCTGGGCGGACCTGGTCGGCCGCGACACCGCCGGCAACCTGTGGTTCCACGCCGGTACGGGCGACAAGGCGAAGCCGTTCGGCACCCGCCGGTCGATCGGCACCGGCTGGGGCGTCTACAACCAGATCCTGCCCGTCGGCGACGACGACGGCGACGGCAACGGCGAGCTGATCGCCCGCGACCTCAAGGGCACGCTCTGGTACTACACGGGCAGGGGCGACGGCACCCTCGCGGCGCGTCAGGAGCTCCGCGACGCGGGCGACTGGTCCGGGGTCCCGCAGTTCGGCGGGGCGGGCAACAACCCGGTCACCGGCGCCAAGGAGGGCGTCTTCGCGCGGGACGCCTCCGGCACGATGTACTGGTACAGCAGCTCGAACACCGGCGGACTGCGCGCCCGCAGCCCGTACGGCACGGCCGGCGGCTGGGGCGGCGCCAACTTCACCCACCTGTCCTCGATGGACCAGGACGCCTCGTCGGACCTCGCGGAGATCTACCAGGGCCACCTCTACATCGACGACAAGGACATCGGCGGCGGCTGGGGCGTCTACAACACGATCGTCGGCCCCGGCGACCTGACCGGCGACGGCAAGGGCGACCTTCTGGCCCGCGACGGCTCCGGCTACCTCTACCTGTACAAGGGCAACGGCTCCGGCACCGCCCTCGCCTCCCGCATCAAGGTCGGCACCGGCTGGGGCGTCTACAACAAGATCATCGGTGCCGGCGACTACACCGGCGACGGCCGCACCGACATCGTGGCCCGCACCTCGGGCGGCGACCTGTACCTGTACGCGGGCACCGGCGACCCCGCCATCCCGTTCAAGGCCCGCCAGCCCATCGGCACCGGCTGGAACACGTACTCCAAGATCGTCGCCCCCGGCGACCTCAATGCCGACGGCAAGGGCGACCTGCTCGGCGTCACCTCGGGCGGCGACCTCTACCGCTACCTGAACACCTCGCCGGGCAAGTTCACCGCCCGGGTCAACATCGGCCACGGCTACGGCGTCTACAACAGCATGTCCTGACGGGCCCGCCAGGGCCCGCGGGCGCCCCGCACCGGGACTCCGGTGCGGGGGGCCCGCGGGTCCACCCCCGTCGGGGTTT
>NZ_JBEXSZ010000153.1:0-19938 GCF_040613865.1 Streptomyces sp. NPDC006197
TCGGGGACCTCGTCCGCGACGATGCGCTGCGCGAGGCCCTCCACGATGGCGGTCTTGCCGACGCCGGGCTCGCCGATGAGCCGGCCGGTACCCGGGGCTGCGGGCCCTGACCGTGGACGCCCTGCCGTACCACGAGGCCGGCGGCTCGGCCGCGCAGGAGCTGGGCTGCTCGCTCGCGACCGGCGTCGCGTACCTGCGCGGGCTGACCGAGGCCGGACTGAGCGTCACGGAGGCGTGCGGCCAGCTGGAGTTCCGCTACGCGGCCACCGCCGACCAGTTCCTGACGATCGCGAAGCTGCGCGCCGCGCGCCGCCTGTGGGCCCGGGTGGCCGAGGCCTGCGGCGCCCCGGAGGCGGGCGCGCAGCGCCAGCACGCGGTGACCTCGCCGGTGATGATGACGCGCCGCGACCCGTGGGTGAACATGCTGCGCACGACCATCGCGACGCTCGCGGCGGGCGTGGGCGGCGCCGACAGCGTCACCGTGCTGCCCTTCGACGACGCGCTGGGCCTGCCGGACGCGTTCTCCCGCCGGATCGCCCGCAACACCTCCAGCGTCCTCATCGAGGAGTCCCACCTGTCCCGGGTGATCGACCCGGCGGGCGGTTCCTGGTACGTGGAGCGCCTCACCGACGAACTCGCGCACGCCGCCTGGGAGTTCTTCCAGACCATCGAGCGGGAGGGCGGCCAGGCCGCCGCGCTGCGCTCCGGCACGGTCGGCGAGCGGCTCGCCGAGACCTGGGCCGCGCGCAGCAGGAAGCTCGCCACCCGCCGCGAACCGATCACCGGCGTCAGCGAGTTCCCGCACCTCGCGGAGAAGCCCGTGGACCGCGCGCCCGCGCCCGAACCGCTGTCCGGCGGCCTCCCGCGCGTGCGGCGCGACGAGGCGTACGAGGCGCTGCGCGCCCGTTCCGACGCCCACCTCGCGGCGACCGGCGCCCGGCCCCGCGTCTACCTGGCGGCGCTCGGCCCGGCGGCCGCGCACTCGGCCCGGCTCACGTTCGCCGCGAACCTCTTCCAGGCGGGCGGCATCGAGGCCGTCACCGAGGGCACGTTCGAGGAGAGCGGCGCCCGCGAGGCCTGCCTGTGCTCCAGCGACGCACTGTACGAGGAGGGGGCGGAGGCCGCCGCCGGGGAGCTGCGCGCGGCCGGGGCCGAGCACGTCCTCCTCGCCGGGCGCCCGGGGTCGTACGCCGGTGTCGACACGTACGTCTTCGCCGGCTGCGACGCCGTCGCCCTCCTCTCCACCGCCCTCGACCGCATGGGAGTGTCCTGATGTCCATCCCCGATTTCTCCGGGATCGAGCTCGGGGCACAGGCCGCCGCCGGCGGCCCTGACGAGTGGCGCTCGGCCGTGAAGAAGGCGGCGGGCGGTGACGACCTGCTGTGGGAGACCCCGGAGGGCATCGCCGTCAAGCCGCTCTACACCGGGCAGGACCTGGAGGGCCTCGACTTCCTGGACACCCTCCCGGGCGTGGCCCCGTACCTGCGCGGCCCGTACCCGACGATGTACGTCAACCAGCCCTGGACGATCCGTCAGTACGCGGGCTTCTCCACGGCCGAGGAGTCGAACGCCTTCTACCGGCGCAACCTCGCGGCCGGGCAGAAGGGTCTGTCGGTCGCCTTCGACCTGCCGACCCACCGCGGTTACGACAGCGACCACCCGCGCGTCACCGGTGACGTCGGCATGGCCGGCGTGGCCATCGACTCGATCTACGACATGCGGCAGCTGTTCGACGGCATCCCGCTGGACAAGATGTCCGTGTCGATGACGATGAACGGCGCGGTGCTGCCGGTCCTCGCGCTGTACATCGTGGCCGCCGAGGAGCAGGGCGTACCTGCCGAGAAGCTGGCCGGGACCATCCAGAACGACATCCTCAAGGAGTTCATGGTCCGCAACACGTACATCTATCCGCCCGGTCCTTCGATGCGGATCATCTCCGACATCTTCGCGTACACCTCGCAGCGGATGCCGCGCTACAACTCCATCTCCATCTCCGGGTACCACATCCAGGAGGCGGGCGCGACGGCCGACCTGGAGCTGGCGTACACGCTGGCGGACGGTGTGGAGTACATCCGCGCGGGGCGCGAGGCCGGGCTCGACGTGGACGCGTTCGCGCCGCGCCTGTCGTTCTTCTGGGCGATCGGCATGAACTTCTTCATGGAGATCGCCAAGCTGCGCGCCGCGCGTCTCCTTTGGGCGAAGCTGGTGAAGCAGTTCGACCCGCAGAACGCCAAGTCCCTGTCCCTGCGGACGCATTCGCAGACCTCCGGCTGGTCGCTGACCGCACAGGACGTGTTCAACAACGTCACGCGCACCTGCGTGGAGGCGATGGCGGCCACCCAGGGCCACACCCAGTCGCTGCACACCAACGCCCTCGACGAGGCGCTCGCGCTGCCCACCGACTTCTCGGCGCGCATCGCGCGGAACACGCAGCTGCTCCTCCAGCAGGAGTCGGGCACCTGCCGGACGATCGACCCGTGGGGCGGCAGCGCGTACGTCGAGAAGCTGACCTACGACCTGGCCCGCCGCGCCTGGCAGCACATCCAGGAGGTCGAGCAGGCCGGGGGCATGGCCAAGGCCATCGACGCGGGCATCCCGAAGCTGCGCGTGGAGGAGGCGGCGGCCCGCACCCAGGCCCGCATCGACTCCGGCCGGCAGCCGGTGATCGGCGTCAACAAGTACCGGGTGGCGTCCGACGAGCAGATCGACGTCCTCAAGGTCGACAACTCCTCCGTCCGCGCCCAGCAGATCGCCAAGCTGCGGCGGCTGCGCGAGGAGCGCGACGAGACCGCCTGCCGGGACGCGCTCGACGCGCTCACCCGGGCCGCGGGCGGCGACGGCAACCTCCTGGAGCTCGCGGTGCGCGCGGCCCGTGCGAAGGCCACCGTCGGCGAGATCTCGGAGGCCCTGGAGAAGGTGTACGGCCGGCACGCGGCGCAGATCCGTACGATCTCCGGTGTGTACCGCAACGAGACAGGCGAGTCCCCCTCCGTGGAGCGCACCCGGGCCCTGGTCGACGCCTTCGGCGAGGCCGAGGGCCGGCGGCCGCGCATCCTGGTCGCCAAGATGGGCCAGGACGGGCACGACCGCGGCCAGAAGGTGATCTCCACCGCCTTCGCCGACCTGGGCTTCGACGTGGACGTCGGCCCGCTGTTCCAGACCCCGGCCGAGGTGGCCCGTCAGGCCGTGGAGGCGGACGTGCACATCGTCGGGGTCTCGTCGCTGGCCGCGGGTCACCTCACCCTCGTGCCGGCGCTGCGGGAGGAGCTGGCGGCGGAGGGCCGCGAGGACATCATGATCGTGGTCGGCGGTGTCATCCCCCCGCAGGACGTGGCGACGCTCCTGGAGATGGGCGCGGCGGCCGTGTTCCCGCCGGGGACGGTGATCCCCGACGCGGCCCACGACCTGGTGACCCGGCTGGCGGCCGACCTCGGGCACGACCTGTGATCGGTCTCGACACGTACGTGAAGGGCGTGCTCGACGGGAAGCGGGCGGTGATCGCACGGGCGATCACCCTCGTCGAGTCGACCCGCCCCCAGCACCGTGCGCTGGCGCAGGAGCTCCTCACGGAGCTCCTGCCGCACAGCGGCAAGGCCGTGCGGATCGGGATCAGCGGGGTGCCGGGGGTCGGGAAGTCGACCTTCATCGACGCGTTCGGGACGATGCTGACCGGGCTCGGTCACCGGGTGGCGGTGCTGGCCGTCGACCCGTCGTCGACCCGTACGGGCGGCTCCATCCTCGGCGACAAGACGCGGATGGAGCGGCTCGCCGTCGACCCGGCGGCCTTCGTCCGCCCCTCCCCCAGCGCGGGTACGCTCGGCGGCGTCGCGAAGGCGACGCGGGAGTCGATGGTCGTGATGGAGGCCGCGGGATACGACGTGGTGCTCGTGGAGACGGTGGGCGTCGGCCAGTCCGAGACCGCCGTGGCGAACATGGTCGACTCGTTCCTGCTGCTCACCCTGGCCCGTACGGGCGATCAGCTCCAGGGCATCAAGAAGGGCGTCCTGGAGCTGGCCGACGTGGTCGCCGTCAACAAGGCGGACGGCCCGCACGAGCGCGACGCCCGTGCCGCCGCGCGTGAGCTGGCGGGTGCGCTGCGGCTGATGCACGGCGCCGACGCCGTCTGGACGCCGCCGGTCCTCAGCTGCAGCGCGCGGGAGTCGGCCGGTCTCGACGAGGTGTGGGAGCGGCTGCGGCAGCACCGGACACTGCTCGACTCCACGGGCCGCCTCACCGCCAAGCGCCAGGACCAGCAGGTCGACTGGACCTGGACGATGGTCCGCGAGGAGCTGCTGCGGCGGCTGCACACCGACCCGGCGGTGCAGGAGGCCACGCCCTCGCTGGAGCGGCGGGTCAGGGACGGCGAGCTGACGGCGACGCTGGCCGCCGAGGAGATCCTGAAGGCGTTCGGGGAGCGCCGGGACTGAGACGGGGGTACGGACGCCTGTACGGGACTTCCCGTCAGGCGTCCTTCTCCATGCCCGGGCGCAGCCGCGCGAGCAGGGCGTACAGGGTGGCGCTGTCCTCCGCGCCGAGCGTGTCGAGGGCGCCGTGGGTCGTCTGCATCTCCTCGCGGACCCGCCGGATGACGTCCCGGCCCTCGTCGGTCGCCACGACGTTCTTGACGCGTCGGTCGGAGGCGTCGGCCTCGCGGCGCACGAGGCCGCGTCCTTCCAGGCGGTCCACGATCCCGGTGACGTTCGAGGCGTCGCAGACCAGCAGCGTGGCGAGGGCGCGCATCGGCAGCGGGCCGTCGAGCTGGGCGAGCACCTTGGCCTGGGTGGAGGTCAGTCCGTGGTGGGCGGCGGCCGCGGCGAAGTCGCGCCACTGGGCCGTGCCGATGGCTGCGAGGAGCTCAAGGAGCTGGAGCTTGGTGGGCGTCTCGGGGGTCGTCGCGCTCATGCTTCGAGCGTACTCACGATCCTTGACATTATCAATTGTTTACTTAAGAACCTCAAGCATTTACTTGACCTCCTCAAGCATCCGGGCCTACCTTCGTCGTATTACTTGATGACATCAACGATCTACGACGTGAAGCACCGAGAAGGCCCCCACATGAGTCACGAGACCACCCCGCCCGCCGCCGACCCCCGGCGCGAGACGCTCGTCGTCTTCGCGCTGAGCCTCGCCGCCATGGTCGTGTCGATGATGCAGACCCTGCCGGTCCCGATCCTCGGCCTCATCCGCGCCGACCTCGGCACCTCGGCCGCGAACGTGAGCTGGGTGACCACCGCCACGCTGCTCTCCGCCGCCGTCTTCACCCCGCTGCTCGGCCGCTTCGGCGACCAGCACGGCAAGAAGCCCACCCTCGTCGCCGTCCTCGGCGTCATGGTCGCCGGCTCCGTCGTCGCGGCCCTGGCGACCTCGCTCCCCCTGCTGGTCCTCGGCCGCGTCCTCCAGGGCGCCGCCACCGCGATCTTCCCGCTGGCCCTGTCCGTGCTGCGCGAGGAGGTCCGCCCGCAGAAGCTGCCCGGCGCGATGTCCCTCGTCAGCGGCACCCTGGCCTTCGGCAGCGGCCTCGCGCTCGTCGCCACCGGCCTGCTCACCTCCGGCTCCGACGCCGACTACCGCAGCGCCTTCTGGATGGCCACCGGCTTCGCCGCGATCGCCCTGCTCGCGGTCGTGTTCCTGGTCCCCGCGACCCGCCACAAGACCGGCGGCCGCACCGACTTCCTCGGCGCGCTCACCCTCGGCGCCACCCTGCTGCTGCTCCTGCTGCCGATCTCGCAGGGCCACGAGTGGGGCTGGACCTCCGGCCGCACCCTCGGCAGCTTCGCCGGCGCGGCCGTCATGACCGTCGTCTGGGTCCTCACCGAGCTCAAGGTCCGCGAGCCCCTCGTCGACATGCGGATGTTCGTGCACCGGCCGGTCCTCATGGCCAACCTGGCCGGCGTCCTCGTCGGCTTCGGCATGTTCGCGAACTTCCTGGGCGTCTCGTACCTCGTCCAGATGCCCGAGGCCCTCACCGGTTACGGCTTCGGCGCCTCCATCCTGCGGGCCTCCGTCGAGTTCCTGCTGCCCGGCGCGATCGTCTCCCTGCTCGCCTCGCCGATCGGCGGCCGGCTCGTCCGCCACCGCGGTCCGCGCACCGCGCTGACCCTGGCCGCCGTCCTGGGCGCCGTGGGCTTCGGCTGGCTCGGCCTCGACCACGGCCACACCGCCTCGGTGATCGGCGCCGGCGTGATCGTCGGCGCGGCCGTCAGCTTCGGCTACGCAGCCATGCCCGCCGTCATCATGGCGAGCGTCCCGCACCACCAGAGCGGCATCGCCAACGGCATCAACTCCATCTCCCGCTCCACCGGCAGCGCGATCGGCAGCGCCGTGGTCACCACGATCCTGGCCTCGAAGACGATCGAGCACCTGCCCGCCGGCGTCCCGGCCCTGCCCGCCGAGTCCGGCTTCACCCTCACCTTCGGGATCGGCGCCGTCGCCTTCGCGCTCGTCGCCGTCATCGCCCGCCTCGGCCTGCGGGCCGGTCAGGCGCCCCGTACCGAGCGGGTGAGCGCACCGGCCGCCGAGACCGCCGAGAAGGAGAAGGCTCCGGCCGCATGACACGAGGGACGGGCCCGTCGGACGACGGGCCCGTCCCTTTTCCGTACCGCCGTCGGGTCAGACGCGGTCGGCGGCGATCAGGACGTACTGGAAGGAGCCGTCCCTGTACGACTCGATGAACGCCTCCTCGATGCCGGTGACCAGCGAGGACGTGGCCCGCAGCTCCCAGTAGGGCAGGGTGTCCGGCGTGAGGTCGATGACGGCCTGCGGGACGAGCCGGTTGTCGGCCATCGCGCGCAGGTACTCACGGCGGGAGTGGATGTTGCACTCGAAGTGCGCGTTGATCTGGGAGACCCACTTCGAGGGCTGCCCGTACTTCGGGTTCCAGCAGCCGGTGATGGTCACGTAGCGGCCGCCGACCCTGAGGAACCGGGAGTGCTCGGCGAACAGGTCGTCCAGGTCGACGTACATGCTCGACTCGTTGTTCCACGAGGCGGCGATGC
The DNA here is from genome assembly GCF_040613865.1 of Streptomyces sp. NPDC006197. Classification (NCBI taxonomy): domain Bacteria; kingdom Bacillati; phylum Actinomycetota; class Actinomycetes; order Kitasatosporales; family Streptomycetaceae; genus Streptomyces; species Streptomyces sp. NPDC006197. The sequence continues at coordinate 6,996 of NZ_JBEXSZ010000153.1, forward strand.
TGCCCTTCTCGAAGGGGGTGTCGAGCATGTTGCAGACCTGGGCGTGGACGTGGTCCTCGATGCCCAGCTCCTTGGCGCGCTGGTTGCCGAACTCGGCCTGCGTGGAGGAGAGGGTGACGCCCTCGACCTTGCAGCCGAAGCGCTGGTGGGCCATCACGCTCGAACCGCCGCGGCCGCAGCCGGCATCGACGAGGGTGTCCTCGCGGCCGATGGGGCCCAGGTGGTCCAGGAGGAGCTCGGCCTGCGCCGACTCCAGGCGGTGCAGCTCGGCGATCAGCTTCTTCTCGTACTCGCTGTCCTCGACGTCCCCGAGGGCGGCGTGGTCGACGGCACCGATGCCGTAGTGGTGGTGGTACAGCCCGTCGACATCACCGAGGCGCAGGTTCACGGGCCTCGCCTCGGCGTTCCAGTAACGGGCGATGTCTCCCTGGTACGGCGTCGCCGGGCCGGGGACGAACGCGGAGGTGCCGTTGACGGTGGGGAGCTCGGTGTTGGTCACAGATGAATCCTTCTTACCAGAAATCGGGCAGGCTGTAGCGGTACGTGTTGGTCTGGTGCCAGTAGTGGTTGCCGTCCACCCACACGGCCACTCCGCGCAGGAAGCGAAGGACACTGGGGACGGGGCAGGCGGCGGCCAGTTCGGCGGACGCGGCCTCGAAGTCACGCATGATCTCGTTGTGGACCTCGACGGCCTTCAGATAGGCGTCCTTCTCCGAGAGGGACTCCTGCTCGGCGAGCACCACGGGCAGGTTCATGTGCCGGCCGGGGCTGGCGAGTTCCTTGGTGTACGAGTACAGGTCGTTGACGATGGTGCTGGCGTTGCCGGCGAGGGCCAGGACCCGCTGCATGGCCGGCTGGGCGTGCAGGTCGGCGGGGAGTTCGTAGCCGCCGACGGTGTCGGTGATGGTGGGACAGGGGCGGAAGTTGTTGAACTGCCGCATCACCAGGTACTCCCACACCTCCGGCACGTGGTTCGTCTCGTCCCACGCGGCCTCGGCGAGATAGCCCATGTGCAGCCGGGCCATGTCGTGCCGGAACCGGTCGGCCTGGGAGGGGGTCGCCAGTCGGACGAAGTACTCCATGGCGGAGCGGTAGGAGCGCCGGGGCGCGTCCGCGTGGAGCGACTCCGCCCACACCGGCTGGTACTCCGCCGTCGAGTGCAGCGGGTCCAGGGCGGTGTGCGCGAGGAGGAGCCGTCCGCCCAGACCGACGGGCGAACCGCCGAGGTCCTCGCAGTAGCAGTCGTCGACGGCGTTCTCGGCGACCATCAGCCGGGCGGCGACCATGAGGTGCTCGATGGTCGGGGCGTCCGGGTGGCAGGCCACCATGTAGCGCCCGACGTGGAACCCGTCGAAGTCGCCCTCCCAGTCCTCGGGGTAGAGCTGGATCTCGTCGAGCGCCCAGGACTTGATGCGGAGGCTGACCTCCTCCACCCGCACCGGGTCCGGCTCCGGCACCGGGTGCCAGTAGAGGCCCGGGATGATCAGGGCGTCCGCCGGCGCCGCGGCTGGGGGCGCCGGGGACGCCGCGCGAGGGAGCTCCTCGCGCGGGACCAGGGACAGGCTCGCCGTGCCCAGGCCGGTGGGGCCGCCCAGGACCCTCGCCACCTCGGGCCGGGTGGCGGCGGGTTCGGCCGGGGGCACCGCGGTGGGGACGGCCTGCGGAGGGGCGAGGCCGAGGGCCTCGGCCTCGGCGCGGGCCGCGGCGGCGGCGAGGACGTGGGTCCCGAAGTGGTCCGCGGCGCCGGGCAGGCTGGACTGCAGAGGGGAAAGCCCGGGATCGGGCATCCGTGACTCCTTGGGAAGAGGGGTGGGCCGTCCCGGATTCCGGGCACGCCGACCCGGCCCGGATGGTCCGGGTGGTGGTGGCCTGCGGGGGGGATCTAGTCGCGCCGGCGCGCGATCTGCACGTTCTCCAGGACGCCGAGCGCGTTCGGGACCAGGACGGCGGCGGAGTAGTACGTCGTGACGAGGTACGACATGATCGCCTGCTCGCTGATGCCCATGAACCGCACCGACAGGCCCGGCTCGTACTCCTCGGGCAGACCGGTCTGGCGCAGACCGATGACGCCCTGGTTGTCCTCGCCGAGACGCATGGCGAGGATCGAGCTGGTGTTCTCCTTGCTGATGGGGATCTTGTTGCAGGGCAGGATCGGCACTCCGCGCCAGGCCGGGACCCGGTGCCCCTGGAGCTCGATGGTGTCCGGGTAGAGCCCGGCGCGGTTCCACTCGCGCCCGATCGCCGCGATCGTCCGCGGGTGGGCGAGGAAGAGCTTGGTGCTGCGGCGGCGGCAGAGCAGCTCGTCGAGGTCGTCCGGGGTGGGCGGGCCGGAGTGCGGCTGGATCCGCTGCTTGAAGTCGGCGTTGGGGAGCAGGCCGAACTCCGGGTTGTTGATGAGCTCGTGCTCCTGGCGCTCGCGGAGCGCCTCGATGGTGAGCCTGAGCTGCTCCTCCGTCTGGTTCATCGGCCCGTTGTAGAGGTCGGCGACCCGGGTGTGGACCTTGAGGACGGTCTGGGCGACGGAGAGTTCGTACTCGCGCGGCTTGAGCTCGTAGTCGACGAAGGCGCCGGGGATGTCGGCCTCGCCCTTGTGGCCGGCCGACATCGCGATCTCGGCCTCGCCGTACTTGTTCTGCCGCTGGTCGGGCAGCGAGCTGAACTCGTGGATGTGGGCCTGGAGGCTCGGCGCCGAGGCGAGGATGTTCGCGAAGTCGGCGCGGGAGAGGGTGAGCAGGGTGCCGGAGGTCTCGGCGGTCGCGGTGTAGTCCCAGCCGGCGTCGGCGTCCAGCAGGGCGTTCTCACCGAAGCGGTCGCCGTCGGCGAGGATGGCGACGGCGACCTCGTCGCCGTACTTGCCGACGGAGGTCTGGCTGATGCGGCCGTGGGCGATCAGGTGGATCTGCTCGGCGGGCGTCCCGCGCTGGACGAGCACCTCGCCGGCGTTGAAGTCGCGCTGGACGCACCGGTCGGCGAGCGCGTTGAGCACGTCGACGTCCTCGAAGCCGCGCAGCAGGGCGAGTTCGCCGAGTTCGCGGGGGATGACGCGGACGCGGGAGCCGTCCTGGACGAATTCGATGCGTCCGTCGCCGACGGTGTAGCTCAGCCGACGGTTCACCCGGTAGGCGCCGCCCTTGGTCTCCACCCAGGGGAGCATCCGCAGCAGCCAGCGGGAGCTGATCTCCTGCATCTGGGGGGCGGACTTGGTGGTGGTGGCGAGGTTGCGGGCGGCCGCGGTGCTCAGACTGGACTGCCGGGGCGGCTCCAGCCGTACGTCCGGGCGGTCGTCAACGGTCATCGGGCGAGCTCTCCTTCGCGAGGGCGGTTTTCGGCGCACGGGTGCGCCGAAAACCGGTGAAAGAAGATAAAGGGGGGCGAAGATCTGGGAATCCGTCCAGATCTCGGGGAACAGTAACGGCCGCCGAGCCCGCCTCGCTCAGGGAGCCCGAGGCCATTACCCCCTTGTGGTGATCTTGCTCGAAACGATGTTTATCCCGGTGACCAGCCGGATTCAGGCCAACTGACGGAGAGTCGGCCAGTGACGCCCCACGGATCCGCCGGTTCGGCCACCCGTTCGGCCCCCCGAGGCGGGGGGCCGGTGGACCCGGGCGTGCGCGACTGGTCCGTACGGGGGAAGCGTTCGCCTTCGCGTGCGTCGTGTTGACCGGGGGTCAGCGCTTCAGCTGTCCGTCCAACCACTGGAGGACCTCGGGCGTCACCGGGTCGGTGATGTCCGCGAACTCGTCGTGCTTCTTCAGGAACTTCGCCACGTAGGGGCAGACGGGGACGATGCGCATCCCGGAGGCGCGGACGTCGGTGAGGGCTTGCTCGACGAGGATCGAGGCCAGGCCCTGGCCCGCGTAGGCGTCGTCGACCTCGGTGTGGAAGAAGACCCGCCGGTCGTCGCGGTCGCGATAGGCCGTCAGGCCCGCGCGTTCGCCGTCGACGAGGATCTCGTACCGGTGCCGGGGGTCCACGCGCCGGACGACGGGGGTGGTGGTCTGCTCGGTCATGGGAGTGCCTTTCGTTGGCGGGTGGGTCGGTGAAAGGGAGAGTCGCGTGTCAGCGGTGCGCGGGGTTCTCGCGCGGGGCGGTCCGGGCGTCGGGGAGGGCTGCGACAGCCGGTGCACCGCCGGGGTCCACCACCGCCCACCGCGAACGCCACGCCCGTCGTCTCGCATGGCCCCCCGCCGCCGCCGCGCCGAGGCGCCCGCATCGAGCCGGCCACGGCGATGTCCCTCTCCCGGGCCGGGAGGAATGCTCCGGCACCGCCGGCACGATACGTGATCACGGACGCGGTGCTCGTACCCGAGGTGGGGCAGTTCGCCCCGCCCGCGCGGGTCGGCTTCCAGGCCCACCTCGTCGAGCGCGAGCCCGACATGATGGCCATCGGCGGACGGCTCCTCGCGGACATCGGCCCGGACGCGGACGTGATGGCTATCGACGTGGCGGCGAGGGGCGGGGACGTGATGGCGATCGACGTGGCGGTGATGGACGGGGACTGGCGGCAGGAGGTCAGGACCGCGGTCGTCGAACGCCTCCTGGCCGCGATGGCCGACACCTGCGGCCTCGCGAAGCCGTCGCCGACCTGGTGGGTCGACTTCCGCGTCGTCGACGAGGGCAGCTGGGGTTCGGGCGGCGGGGTGACGTCCGTCCTCGCGCTCCTGGACACCGGGGTGTTCACGGAGGAGAAGGCCAGGGCCGTCCGCGCCGCGCTCGGCACGTGACCCCGCCCCTCGCCCGGGCGTCTCCCCCGAGGGGTGAAGACGCCCGGGCGGGGGCTCACTTCGCGGTCGCGGCGGCGATGAGGGCCTGGAGCTGCCCGGCGGTACGGTCGAGCGGCTCGGTGCTGCGTTTGGCGCGGCACATGGCGACCGTGCCCTCGACGGCGGCGACGACGAGCGTGGCGAGCTGCGCGGCCTGCTCGGCCTCGGCGCCGTGCGCCCGGAGCGAGTCGGCCAGCAGGGCCTCCCACCGCTCGAAGACCTCGGCCGCGGCCGTCAGCGCGGGCGGGGTCTCATCGTCCTGGGGTTCCTCGATGGCCACGGCGAGGATGGGGCAGCCGGCGTGGAAGTCGCTGTCGACGACGATCCCGCGCCACAGGTCGAGGAACGCCCTCAGGCCTTCCGCCGGGCCCGCCTCCAGTTCCTTGCGCAGGCTGCCCGCGACCCGTTCACCGGTGAACCGGACGGCTTCGGCCGCCAACTGCTGCTTGCCCTCGGGGAAGTAGTGGTACGTCGAACCCAGCGGCGCCTCGGCGTGCTTGGCCATCTCCCGGATGCTCGTCGCGCTCAGGCCGCGCCGGCTGATCATGTCGGCGGCGCCGGCCACGATCCGCTCGCGCGACGGCGTACTGCCCTTGGCCACCCACGCACTCCCCTCTGGCTATAACGGACGTCATAGTCTACCGTGACCGGCGTTTATAACAGTCGTCATAGGAGTGGCCGTGCCCATGATCCGGTTGACCGTCCCCGCCGGCGCCCTCACAGGGGAAGCCCGCGCCGCTGTTCAGCGTGACCTCGCCCGCGTACTGCTCCGCTGGGAAGGCGCGCCCGACACCGCCTTCTTCCGCGCCCAGGCGTGGAGCTACCTCGTCGAGCTGCCCGAGGCGGCCCAGACCACCGCCGAGGACGACGCGCCCCGCTTCCTCGTGGAGGCGACCGTGCCGAAGGGCGCCCTGTCCGAGCGGCGCAAGGCCGGGCTCGTCGAGGACGCGACGAAGACGGTCCTGTCCGCCGCCGGCCTGGCTCCGGCCGACGCCCTACGGGTCTGGGTGCTGGTCCACGAACAGCCGGACGGCACCTGGGGCGCGGGCGGCTCCGTCATCCGCCACGCCGATCTGGTCGCCTTGGCGCAGCAGGGGAAGGAGGGGGCCGATGCGTGAGCCGACGTACGCAGGGCGCCGCACGGCCGGGTGGCGTGAAGCCGCCGACGCGATGCCCGTACCCCTTCCCCACCGGGCTCGACCCGGTCGCCACGGCCGTCGACGACGGGCGCGTAGGAGGGTCTCCGGTGCCGGCCCGTCGGGGTGAACTCGCCCTCCTGGCCGAAGAGGGACCACCGGCCACGGCAGGCCGAGCGCAAGGGCACGGGGCTGGGGCCGGGCGCCCCGTCCGCCGGGGCGGGGCAGGCGGGCGCCCGGCCGGGCGGTAGGGCGTAGGACGGGGTCAGGCGGGCGCCCGCCCGGCGGTAGGGCGTGGGACGGGGTCAGGCGACCGTCAGGACGATCTTGCCCGTCGTGCGGCCCAGCTCACCGATCGCGTGGGCCTCCGCGGCCTCGGCGAGCGGCAGCACGGTGTCGACCACCGGCCTCAGCGCGCCGCGTTCCACCAGGGCCGCGATCTCGCGCAGGCCGAGGTGGTCGGGTTCGACCAGGACCCACGCGGCCCGTACACCGTCCTGGGCCGCGGGCACGTCGTCCGGGCCCGGCAGCGTGATGAGCCTGCCGCCGTCACGGAGCACCTTCAGGGAGCGCTCGGCCGTCTCCCCTCCGAGACCGTCCAGCACGACGTCGATGTCGGAGACGACGTCCTCGAAGCGGGCCGCGCGGTAGTCGACCACCTCGTCGGCGCCCAGCTCCCGCACCAGGTCGTGCTTGGCCGCGCTCGCGGTGCCGACGACGTACGCGCCGCGGGCCTTGGCGATCTGCACGGCGAGGTGCCCGACCCCTCCGGCCGCGGCATGCACCAGTACGCGCTCGCCGGGGCGTACGTCCGCCGCGTCGACGAGGGCCTGCCAGGCGGTCAGGGCCGCGAGCGGCAGCGCGGCCGCCTCCACGTGCGTGAGGGACGACGGCTTCGGCGCGAGATGGCGCGCCGGTGCCACCACGTACTCGGCGTACCCTCCCGCCTGGCGCGGGAACAGCGGCATCCCGAAGACCTCGTCGCCGGGGCGGAAGATCCCCACGCCGGGGCCGACGGCCTCGACCGTGCCGGACACGTCCCAGCCGAGGACGGGCACGTCGCCCCACCCGATGAGGGCGCCGCTCGCGCGGGTCTTCCAGTCCACCGGGTTCACCCCGGCCGCGTGCACCCGCACCAGGACCTCGTTCAGGCCCGGCTCGGGGCGCTCCACCTCGCGCTCGACCAGGTTCTCGGGTCCGCCCCACTGCTCCACGACCACCGCACGCATGCCGTCCGCCTCGCTTTCGTCTCTCATCGGGATGCCGCCGGATCCCTTCCGGCGGCGACCACTCCACGATCGGGCATTCCGCCCCGGCGAGGTGTTGGCCTCCTAGCCACTATGTGACAGGATCTGGCCATGAGCGAGATCCCTGGAACGGCCATGGGGGACGAGCGGGCGGAAGAGCGGACGGGTCCGCACCGCATCGCCGTGCTCGCCCTCCCGGGCGTGCCCCCCTTCGAGCTGGGCATCCCCTCCCGGGTCTTCGGAAGCGTGGAGGACGCCGAGGGCAGGCCCCTCTACGAGGTCACCGTCTGCACGGCCGACGGCGCCCCCGTCCTCAGCGACGCCGGTTTCACCGTGCAGCCCGCGGCCGGCCCGGAGGCGCTCGCCGAAGCCGACACCGTGATCGTCCCGCCCACGCACGCCATGCCCGAGCTGAGCCGCGGAGGCCCGCTGCCGCCCGAGGTCGGGGCCGCCATCGCCGGCATCAGGCCGGGCACCCGGCTGGTGTCGATCTGCTCCGGGTCGTACGTGCTCGCCGCCGCCGGTCTCCTCGACGGCCGCCCGGCCACCACCCACTGGAACCTGGCCCTGGAGTTCCGCCAGGCCTTCCCCGACGTCAAGCTCGACGAGGAGGTGCTGTTCGTCGACGACGGCGACGTGCTCACCTCCGCGGGCGTGGCCGCCGGTGTCGACCTGTGCCTGCACATGATCCGCCGCGACCACGGCGCCGCGGCCGCCAACCGCGCCGCCCGCATGTGCGTCGTACCGCCCTGGCGGGACGGCGGGCAGGCCCAGTTCATCGACCGTCCGGTCCCCGAGCCCACCCTGGCCAGTACCACCGCCACCCGCGCCTGGGCCCTCGAACACCTCGCGGAGCCGCTCACGCTGGCCCGGCTCGCCGAACACGCCCGGATGAGTCTGCGCTCCTTCACCCGCCGGTTCCGCGACGAGGTCGGCATGACGCCCGGGCAATGGCTCACGGCGCAGCGGCTCGAACTCGCCAAGCAGCTCCTGGAGACGACCGATCTTCCGATCGACCTGGTGGCGCACCGTGCCGGGCTCGGTTCCGGGAACTCCCTGCGCGTCCACATGAGGACCGCGTTCGGCATCTCCCCCACCGCCTACCGCCGTACCTTCGGCGGCGACGGCGAGGGTGGCGATGTCGGCGCCGTCAGGGCAGGGGCCTCCCGCCCGTGGCGTTGACGATCCCTCCGGCGGGGCGGGTGGGGCCAGGAGGACGCAGACGGACGCCCTCCAGGCCTGCCGCACCGCCCGCCCCGGCGGTGACCTGCTGTGGCCGCCTCCGTCATCGCCTGGTCGAGCAACGGTCGACGAACAGCTCATGCCCGTGAAAGGACTTCTCCCGGTGTCCGGGGCGGGGTTCCCCGGCCGGCCGCCTTCCGGGCAGACCGGAGCGTCACCGCCGGCACGACCGCGTCCCGCGCCGCCTGTGGTTCGATCGCCTTGACCGTCGACCCGGCATGCGATCCACGACGGTGCGGGCGGGGTACCCCTTCCCTCGTTCGGGCCGCGGACCATACTGGTCGGGCCCTGATCGCCCACGGAACGGTTCCATGGCCAAGAACAGCACTCCACCGACCACCGTCCCCGACACCGCCTGGCTCGGTCGTGGGCGTCACCTCGGGCCCGAGCCCGAGCGGGACGTCCGGCGCAACCTGCTCGCCCTCAAGGCGGCCCGGGTGATCGACGACTTCCTGGACCTCGACCCCGTCGAGGCGGCGCGTTCCAGCGACCTGTACCCCCGGGACGAGTCCGCCGACCCCGGCCCGTCCGCCCGCCGTGTCTTCGAGGCCCGCTGGCGCGTGGCCGACGACGTCACGGTGCGCGCGCAACTGACCACGTACGAGCCCGAGTCCCGCCGCACGAAGGGCGAGGGCGTCACCTGGGTCCTCGCCGCCGAGGCCGAGCGGGCGTGGGAGGCGAGCTGGCCCTCGCCGGCCACCGTGTTCTGGCCCGACAGCGACCAGGTCGCATGGGACCACGAGACGGTGCCGGACGTGCGCCTGCGGACGACGAACCACCTGCCGAAGGACGACGACGAGTTGCGCCGCCTGCTGCGGGCCTGCACCCGGCAGAGCTGGTTCATCCATGTCGTGGTGCACGAGGCGATGACGCCGGACGCCCTGGGACGCCGGCCGATCACGGCGTTCCTGCCACCGAGCCTGCGGCACCGGGTGGTCGAACACCGGGCCACGCCGGAGCAGGCGCTGATCGCCGACTTCGTGATGAAGCGTGAGCTGGGTGTGGGGATACCGCGCGGCGGCGCCGTCATCCTGCCCCCGACCCCGCAGGTCCTCGATTACGACGCGGAGCGCTTCACGGTACGCAACGTCTTCCTGGACGGCACGGAACCCACCGAACTCCTCGACAAGATCAAGGAGTTCGCCTCACTGCCCCAGCCGCTGCCGGCCGACGCCGAACAGGTCCTGACACGGCTGCGCCAAGGCTGGCACCTGCTCACCGCCGCCGAGGAACTGGCCCACGCACGGGCCATGGTCACCAGGTACGCCAAGGCACTCGAAGCCATGACGGCCTCCTGCGACCTGTACCGGGAGGCCGCCGAGTCGGCGCTCGACGCCCTCGCCGAGGCGACCAGCGGCAACGGCGCACCCCGGACGGCGTCGTCGGCGACGGCCAAGGAAGACCCCTCGCCGTGGAAGACCCTCACGAAGACACTGGCCCGCTTCCGGGGCCCGAACCCCCAAGCACCGGATGCGGAGGTCCAGCAGCGTCCGCACGGCCAGTGAGACGTACGGGAGAACGGGCCGATCGCACTCCGGCCTCCCGGGGAAAGCCGACCCCGCCCGGCGGCGGCCGGTCGCCCGACGGCGCGGTCGTCCCCGACCCCCAGGGGTTGCCCGGCCCGGCGACGGCCGCTGTCCACCGGCTGTCGGCTGTCGGGGCACTCCTCGACGTCAGAGGAAGTCGCTGAAAGGGTGAACGCGTGGCCGCCCTGGTGGGCGCCGTCGAGCACGGCTAGCGCGCGGTGTCGGGGACCTCGATCGGGCCGGTGAAGACACCTCGCGTGTCGAACCGGAGGTCTTGCCCGTATCGGATCTGCCGGCCCTCGTGCGGGAGGGCGAACCCGAAGGAGGAGCGACAGGAGGTCATCCGGTAGGTGCGCGCGTCCAGGGTGAGGGTCTCCTCGAACCCGGCCAGTACGATGCGCTCCTCGCCCACCGTGACCCCGGCCTTCCGCAGCTTGTCCAGGGTGGGCCGGAACTCCTGGGCGGCCTTCGCGACAGCCGGCCGCTTCGTTCGATCGTCCAAGTACGCAGCGGGGATCCGCATCCGCATCTTGATCTCACCGCCGGTCCTGGCGACCTCGATCCGCTCGCCCCGTTCGATGTACGTGGTGAAGTCGGCCAGCACGGCCAGCGGGTCCTCCACCTTGGCGGCGATCTCCGCGTCGGTCAGCGGCCCTTTGGTCCAGCGGGCACCGGGACCGCCTTCCCGCACGTATCCGGTACCGCCCGCGGCGAACACCTCCTCGGCCTTCCGCTCGCCCTTGCTGAGAACCGAGCCGCTCTGGTGCAGCGCCTCCGGTCTGCCGGTCCGCTCCACCGTGGCCGAGTACGAGGCGGCGCTGCCCTGGTCCTCCGGCGCTCCGGTCTGCTTCAGTGACTCCTCGCCCGTCACCGCGAAGGTCCACCCGGGTTGGGCGTCCATCGCCGCCTCGGCGCGTGCCAGCAGATCCGCCGCGCCGTTCCCCGAGGGCTCCGGTGCGCCCGTGGCGGGTGCCGAGGCCTCCACGGACCCGGTGCCCGGACCCGGAGCCTGCTGCGTCCTGCAGCCGGTCACTGCCGCGAGGACGACCAGGCCTGCCGCGGACCACAGGAGCCGGCTCTTCATCGCCCACGTCCGGGGTCGCACATCAGCATCTCTTTTCCCGTTCGTCCGATGTTCGCGAGTGCCTGCGGGCGCGGCCCTCGGGCCCTCTGCCGTTGACGTGCAGGAAGATACCGGCGCCCCGGCCCGGGGTGGCGGGCCGGGGGGTTGAAGGGGATGACCAGGGCCTGGGCGTACCAGGTCCGGCTAGTCGATCAGATGCTCGCTGCCCCGGTCGCCGGGGTAGCCGGCGACCTCGCCGAAGCGGTCGGAGGCCTTCTCCCACTCCTCACGGGCCTCGGCGATGTCCTCGTGGCTGCGGCCGATGAAGTTCCACCACAACCCGCGTGGATACCGCATCACCACAGGTCAGCGGCCCAGATGCCAGGCATGGGTCAGCAAAAGGTCAATCAGCGCCTGGATGTTCCCGCAGACGTCCAGCTTGCGTGTGAGGGGGTGCGGTCATGCGTGGATCCCCGGCTCAGAAGATTGTCCGGGGATCGACGGACAGCCCTTGGAACAGTGCGAGCGCCGGCGGCGACCGCCAAGACGGCCACGGCCACCACAAGTCCAGGACCGTCGCCACCGCCGCCGGACCGGTCGAGGTCAAGGCCCCGCGGGTGAACGACCGCCGTATCGACGACGAGACCGGCGAGCGCAAGCGGTTCTCCTCAAAGATCCTGCCGCCGTGGTGCCGCAAGTCCCCGAAGATCTCCGAGGTGCTGCCGCTGCTCTACCTGCACGGCCTGTCCTCCGGCGACTTCGTCCCGGCGCTGGAGCAGTTCCTCGGCGGCACGGCCGGCCTGTCCCCGGCGACCGTCACCCGGCTGACCAGGCAGTGGAGCGCGGGCGGAACGGTCCGGACCGTCCGTCCACGCGTCCGGACAGCCACAGCGCGGCCCGGATCGCGGTCCGGCCGCTGCCGGTCGCGTGCCGGCGGCGGGTGTCGGCCGAGTCCTGCCGGGCCTGCTCGATCCGGCGGGCCCGGTCGGCCCAGACAAGGCGCTCCCCGCGGGTGCGGGCGACCGCGGCGCGGGCCGGCGGCGGGGGCTGGATCGGGTCGCGCTGGACAGAGCGGGAGATGCGGTCGGCGGTGTCGAGGGCGTCGTGGAGGTCAGGCCAGAGGCGGGCGATGGTCTGGAGCTGCTGGGCGGTGGTGGCGGTCATGGTGCTCTCCGTGGTGTGTGCTGGCCCCCAGGATGTTGATCAACGTGCTGTATGTTTCAGCCGCCTGTCTCTGCTGATTTGAAGAAGAGGTTGTTGTGCAACGCACGATCCGTTTGCTCTTGGCGTTTTGTTCTGTTCTCGGTCTCGGGCTGGTGACTGGTGGGGTGGCTCAGGCAGCCGAGGCCGGTGAGAAGGTTTGCTACCGAGCTCACATTGCCAACGTCGGTTGGACGCAGGGCTGGAAGTGCGATGGAGGCCAGGCCGGGTACACCGGCCAGAACACGCCGATCGAGGCCCTTGAGATACAGATTTGGGGCCTGGGAACCTTCTGCGCAGACGCCCACCTGCGGGATTTTGGCGATCAAGCTCCTCAGTGCGCTTCTGACGGTCAGGTGATCCGAGTGGGCACCACAGGCGAGGCGCGTCCCATGGAGCAGGTTTCTATCCGCCCCAGCTACCTGGGTCTGTGGGGGCGGGCTCACGTGCAGAACGTTGGCTGGGAGAAGCCCGACTCCGGCTCGGAGATCGAGATTGGCGAGGCGGGCAAGGCCCTGAACCTCGAAGCCGTGGAGCTGTGGATCCAGTAGTGCTCTGCTGATCCCCATTCAGGGCCCCTGCTCCTCGTGTGCAGGGGCCCTGAACTGTTCCAGGTCAGGGGTCTCGCTGGTGATGCGGCGGGCCCGCTGGCGCGAGGCGTCTCCGTTGCCCTTAGTGAGCGTTTGATTCTCGGTTGTCTGTTTCGTTTGTGGTCAGGTGTCGCGCCAGTTGAGGGTGTTTTGGTGGGTGAGGCGTCGGGTCATGA
>NZ_JBEXSZ010000154.1:0-19425 GCF_040613865.1 Streptomyces sp. NPDC006197
CGCAGCCCCGACTGGGGGCAGCGCTCGGACGCGATCTGGATGTGCGGCGGTTTGATACGGGTCTGGCGCGCCGAGCTCGAAGAGCCGCTCCAGAAAGGACGTGGCCGCCTCGCGGAGCCGGGGCTCCGGGTCCTGGAGCTGGGCGCCGACGAGCCGGACGACCTCCTCGTACCGCCCGCGCCAGACCCGTATCAAACCGCCGCACATCCAGATCGCGTCCGAGCGCTGCCCCCAGTCGGGGCTGCGCAGCTGGGCGAGGATCAGCGCGATCCGGTCGTCGACCCGGTCGTCGAGCGCCGCGTGCAGGGTCCGCAGCAGCTCCTCGGTCCACGGGGCGGGCCGGCCTGCGGCGTGCTCCTCCAGGAGCTCGCGGACCTGTCCGATGAGGGTCGGGGTCGCGGTCCGCTCCGTGCCGGGGGCGGTCGGACGGTTCGCCGAGGTCCGGATCTCCTCCAGGAGCCCCGTCACCCACGGCACCACGTCGTCCGGGATGTCGCCGGGCGCGCAGCGCGCCCGCTGCGCGAGGGCCGCGAGCCGCAGCCCGGGGTCCTGCGCGGCGCGGGCGAGCCAGTCGAGCCAGTCGACGGTCTCGGCGCGCAGCGAGGCGTGCCGCAGGGCGATCCGCCCGACGGCGGCCACCAGCGCGAGCCGCACCTCGGTGTCGCGCTCGACGGTGAGCCGCTCCCGCAGCAGGGACAGCACCCGGGCGGGCTCGGGGTGCAGCGAGGCGAGCGCGCACGGCGCGGCGAGCCGCACCTCGGGGTCGGGGTCCGAGACGAGGCCGAGGAAGACGTCGGCTCCGGCGGCGATGGCGGCGGCGGCCATCGCGTAGTTGGCGGCGGGGATGAACTCCTCGTCGTCGGAGCCGAGTTCGTCCAGTTCCTCGTCGTCGTCGAGCTCGATCCCGCCGATGCTGGTGAGCAGCTCGACGATGCAGCCCCGGTCCTGGACGCCGGGGTCGGCGACGAGTTCGAGGAGGAAGGGGATGCAGGCGAGCGTCGAGTCGTACACGTCGCCCTGGTGGTGCACCGCGCCGTACATGCCGTCGAGGGCGGTCTCCCGCTCCGCGGGGTCGGCGGAGGCGAGTCCGCGGAGCAGCTCCGGCACGTCGTCCGCGGGGCCGTACGCGTGCCCCAGCGAGGCCCAGTCGACCTCCTCGATCCCCGTCAGCATTGCCAGGCCGCCTTCCCCGTGAGCGCTGTGCCAGGCAGCAAGTGTGCACCACAGGACGGACAACAAAGCCGAACCGTCCACACCTGCCTTGCCCGGAGCGCCCGTTGCGGTCTCTTTGCGCCATGTACGCTGCGGAGCAAGGCAGTTGCGGTCGGTGTCCGTACGGGCGGCGCGCCGGTGCCGTACGAAGGGGGCGGGGCCGCCGCGCACGGCGCGAGCCCCCTCACCCGCCCTTGCCCTTCCTCCTCCCCCACCCCTCCGAGCGGACGCGGACGAACGCCGCCGTCTCGCGCCGCCCCCGGCCCGGCGCAGCTCGACCGGGAGCGGCGGGTCCACCCACCGCGCCGGCCCGTGCTCCGGGTCCTCCACGAGGGGCCCCGCGCGATCGCCCGCCGGCTCCCCGAACTCGCGGGACTGTGCCGGGGCCAGCCGGGGCGGGGTGGTCGGGGCGCGGCCGTCGGGGATCTGTACGGCAGGCGCCCGGGGCCGCGCGGGCGGGCCGACGAGAGCGAGCGGCGGGGCACCGCTCCTGTCCGCGTGGCGGATCTCGCGCCAGGCCCGGGTGGAGCCCGCCCGGCAGGGCGGGTCGAGCCGCTTTACGACGACGCCCTCGACGCCCGCGCCCCGCAGGTGCGCGGCGATGTCGGGGAACTCGGAGGTCAGGTCCCGGCGGGAGCGGGAGCGGAGGACGACCTGGCCGGCGTCGAGGCCGAAGGCCAGGGTGCGGAACCCGTCCGGCTCGGCGGAACCCGACCGGCTTGAGGGAGCACCGCAGCTCCCGGGGCGGCCCCGCCTGCGCGGGGATCTCGGCGGCGGGCCGGGGCGCATGACGTGCGACGGACGACGCCGGCACGACCACCGGCCCGCCGGGGGCGGGGCGGCCGGGGCGGGCGGGCCCGGCCCCACCACCCCACGATCCGAAGCCGCACCACCCCCACCACCCCCACTCCCACCCTCTGCACCGCCCGCGTGCTCACCCTCCCCACCGCCCCCGGGCTCCGGTCATGGGACGACTCCTGCCCGTTCGGGCGCGAAGAGCGGCTTCATGAGGCCCCGTACCGCTCCATACGTGGCGCGATGTCGCCCATGAGAACGGCGAGCGGAGCGGGGTCGGCAGGGCCTCCGAAAGGGGCGGCGCAGCGCACGGCCTGAAGCGTCCCGACCCGAGAGCGGTCCGTCACTCAACTGCCCCAGAAGTTCACGCATCACTCAAACGCCCCAGAGAACCCCAAGCCCCCCAGTGGCCCCTCCAGGGGGCTTCGTGCTGCCCGAATCTGGGCAGAGGGGGTCGCGATGCCCCCGAACTCGCCGCATAGCGAACAGAGTTCACCGTCCTTCGGGCAACACATGGTCAAATTCTTGTTGCAGACCTGTCAAACAGGCGATTTCGCTGGCACGCTCACAGCCGCAACACCCCCACCCCCACAATCCCCACGCTTTTCAGCGAAGGAGCCCGCGTGACCCGCCAGCAGTCTTCGTCCCGCCGCACCACCGCCCGAGCCGCCGCGCTGATCGCCTCGGCCGCCATGGTCGTCGTCGGTGTCCAGACCGGATCCGCCAACGCCGACACCCAGCGTGAGGCCGGTGCCACGGCGGTCCAGCTGTCCGGCCCCCAGCGCGCCGCCGCCATCCACGAGGCGCAGGGCGAGGCCGCGGCCACCGCCCGGGCCATCGGCCTGCAGGCCCAGGAGAAGCTGGTCGTCCGGGACGTCGTCAAGGACGCGGACGGCACCGTCCACACGCGCTACGAGCGCACCTACGAGGGCCTCCCGGTCCTCGGTGGCGACCTGGTCGTCCACCAGAAGAAGTCGGGCGCCCGCTCCACCACCAAGGCGACCTCGGCCCGCATATCCGTGGCGAGCACGACGCCCGCCGTCGAGCGCGCCGCCGCCGGCAAGGCCGCCCTCGCCTCCGCCGCCAACGCGAAGGAGGCCGTCGCCTCCGCCCGCAAGGTGATCTGGGCGGCCACCGGCAAGCCGGTCCTCGCCTGGGAGACCTTCGTCACCGGCGTTCAGAAGGACGGCACGCCGAGCCGCCGCCAGGTCGTCACCGACGCCACCACGGGCAAGGAGCTGTTCTCCACCGAGACGATCGAGACCGGCGTCGGCAACACCATGTACGCCGGCCAGGTCACCCTCGGCACCTCGGGCTCGTACACCCTGACCGACGCCACGCGCGGCGGCCACAAGACGTACGACCTGAAGGGCGGCACGTCCGGCCAGGGCACGCTCTTCACCAACTCCACGGACACATGGGGCAACGGCCTCGCGAGCAACCGCGAGACGGCGGCCGCGGACGCCCACTACGGCGCGGCGGTGACCTGGGACTTCTACAAGAACGAGCTCGGCCGCCTCGGCATCCGCGGCGACGGCGTCGCCGCCTACTCCCGCGTCCACTACGGCAGCGCGTACGTCAACGCGTTCTGGGACGACTCCTGCTTCTGCATGACCTACGGCGACGGCATCGGCAACACCCACCCGCTCACGTCCCTCGACGTGGCCGGCCACGAGATGTCCCACGGTCTGACCGCTTCCACCGCCAACCTCCGCTACAGCGGCGAGTCCGGCGGCCTGAACGAGGCGACCTCCGACATCCTCGGCACCTCGGTCGAGTGGTACGCCAACAACTCCGCCGACGCGGGCGACTACCTCATCGGCGAGAAGATCGACATCAACGGCAACGGCACGCCGCTCCGTTACATGGACAAGCCCAGCAAGGACGGCAAGTCCGCCGACTACTGGTCGAAGTCGGTCGGCCGCCTGAACGTCCACTACTCCTCGGGCCCGGCCAACCACTTCTTCTACCTGCTCTCCGAGGGCAGCGGTTCGAAGACCATCAACGGCGTCGCCTACAACTCGCCGACCTACGACGGCTCCACGGTGACCGGCATCGGCCGCCAGGCCGCGTACAAGATCTGGTACAAGGCCCTCTCCACCTACATGACCTCCTCCACCGGCTACGCGGGCGCCCGCACGGCCACCCTCTCGGCCGCCGCCGACCTCTACGGCACCGGCAGCACCCAGTACAACGCGGTCGCCTCCGCCTGGAACGCGATCAACGTCAAGTAACCGCACCTGACACAGACGGAGGGCCCCGCCCCGGCACACCCGCCGGGGCGGGGCCCTCCGCCTGCCGGGACCGCCCTGCGGGCGCGGGCTCGGTTGCGTCGACGCGGTGTCCAGGCATGGAAGGCGAACCGCACCGGCTGGGCGGAGAAGCACCTGATGCAGCGCCTGGCGAAGTCGGGCCGGGACGTCGACGCGGTGATCGCCGTGCACGCCGCCGACCTCGCACCGAACGGCCGCACCCACCTGCTCATCGCCCGGGAACCGGACACCACCGGCCGTACCGCCGAAGCCCTGGAACGGGCCGAGCGCGGCATCCGCGCCACCGAGGACCTCGCCGCGGCCGACACCGCCCTCGTCGACCACTACACACGGACGGGCCGGCTTCCCGACGCCGCGACCACTTCTCCGCCCGCCGCACCCTGCTCACCTACCAGCAGCTGCGCGCCGCCGCCCGGGCCGCCACGCTCACCCACCAGACCGGCAACGCCCCCACGAGCGGCTCGTCAGCCTGCTGGTGAGCATCCGCGACCGCCACCACCGCCTCGGCACACCGGACGACTTCACCACGTACGTCGATGACGGCATACGGCACGCCCGCACATACAACAAGACCCCGCGCTCAGCGTTTCCGCTGATCACGGGGTCTCTTGGCACTTCCTGCGAAGTGCCCCCGGCAGGATTCGAACCTGCGCACACGGCTCCGGAGGCCGTTGCTCTATCCCCTGAGCTACGGGGGCGTCCGCCGTGTTTCTCGGCGACGGGTAGAACCCTACCAGCTCTCCGGGCGTGCCTGTGAACAGGTATTTCCAGGGCGTCACCGGGGGGTCGGTCGCCCGCACGGGTCAGAAGTGGGTAAAACCCGGACGCAGCCGTGGGGGGCGGCCTACTCTCGTTCGTGTGTCAGGCGTGTCCGGTCGGGTGCTCGTTGTCGATGACAACAAGGTGATCCGCCAGTTGATCAGGGTCAATCTCGAGCTCGAGGGGTTCGAGGTCGTGACCGCGGCCGATGGTGCCGAGTGTCTGGATGTCGTGCATCAGGTCTGTCCTGATGTCGTCACCCTGGACGTCGTCATGCCCCGCTTGGACGGGATCAAGACGGCCGAGCGGCTGCGGTCCGACCCGCGGACCAGTCATCTGCCGGTGGCGATCATCAGCGCCTGCGGCGAGCGCGAGGTCGGTGGTGTCGCCTCCGGGGTCGACGCCTTTCTCGCCAAGCCCTTCGAGCCCTCGGAGCTCGTGCGCGTGGTGCGGCAGTTGATGCACCGCGAGCGGCGGGAGCGTCCCGAGGCGGCCGGCCCCGACGGGGGAGAGGAACCTGCCGCAGTCGAGGGGCTGCGGGAGCAGGACGACCGGTGCGCCGACGTGCCGGGAGCGCGCGCCAGGTGATCTGAGGTCGCGGTCCCGCATGGCGAAACCGGTTCGCGTTCCGACCCCCCTCCTCCCCTAGGCTGGTCCCGTGACCCCCGCGGACCTCTCCCTCACCGTGCAGCACGCCGTGCGCCGTGCGGTCGACGACGGTGCGCTGCGGGTCGACGTCCCCCCGCGGGTGAAGGTGGAGCGGGCCCGGCCCGGTGGGACCGGGGAGTACGCCAGCAGCGTCGCGCTCAGCCTTGCCCGGCCCGCCGGGCGCACCCCCCTCGACGTCGCGGAAATCCTTCGGGAGCGGCTCCGTGAGAGCCCCGGGATCCTCGCCGTCGACATCACCGGGCCCGGATTTCTGAACTTCACCCTTCGCGCCGATGCCGGTGGTGATCTCGTACGGGCGATCCGGGACGCCGGGTTCGCGTACGGGCACGGCACCGCTCTCGCCGGGACCGTCGTGCGGTTCGCCGAGGTGCCCCAGGGGCGCGCCTCGGTCGTGACCGAAGTCGTGCTGCGGCTGCTCCGGAGCCAGGGGGCCGATGCCTCCTTCGGCGGGGACGAGCGGATCCCCGTGCGGGGTGGGGAGTACCGGCCCGATCTCCTCGGTGTCGACGCGGGGCGGTGGGCTCTGTTGCGGGCCGCGAGCCACGATCGGGTCCTCGACGGGGCTTCCCTCCTCGTCCAGCACGAGCGCAATCCCCTTTTCCGCGTGCGGTACGCCCACGCGCGCGTGAAGCGGCTGCTCGTCAATGCGCTGCAGCTCGGCTTCACCCCTTCGTACGATGCCGACGTCCACGCACCCGAGCTCCTCGGCGTCCTCGGCGACCACCCCGCCGTCCTCCTCGCCGCCGCCCGCCACCGCGCCCCCGACCGGGTCGCCCGGCACCTGGAAGCCACCGCCGACGCGCTGCTCGCGTTCCAGCACACCGTGCTGCCGCTCGGCGACGAGAAACCCTCGGCCGCCCACCGCTCCCGGCTCGCGCTCGCCGAAGCCGCCGGGACGGTGCTCGCCGGTGGCCTGTCCCTGCTCGGCATCAGCGCACCCGACCAGATCTGAAAGAGCCAGTCGTCATGAGCCGTTCCGCCCACCCCGCCGGGCCCCGTCACGCCGATGTCCTTCCCGAGGGGCACTACTCCGCGCCGCCCGCCGACCTCAACCACCTCGACCCCAAGGTCTGGGCCCGGACCGTGGGCCGGGACGAGCGCGGGGTCGCCACCGTCGGCGGGATCGCGGTCGACGCCCTCGCCGAGGAGTTCGGCACGCCCGCCTACTTCCTCGACGAGGCCGACTTCCGCGCCCGCTGCCGCGCCTGGGCCGACGCCTTCGGCAAGGACGCCGACGTCTTCTACGCGGGGAAGGCGTTCCTCTCCCGGGCCGTCGTGCGGTGGCTCAAGGAGGAGGGGCTGAATCTCGACGTGTGCTCCGGTGGGGAGCTGAGCACCGCGCTCTCCGCCGGGATGCCCGCCGAGCGCATCGCCTTCCACGGGAACAACAAGAGCGAGGAAGAGATCCGCCGGGCCGTCGAGGTCGGGGTCGGGCGGATCGTGCTCGACTCCTTCCAGGAGATCGTGCGGGTCGCCCACGTCGCGCAGGCGCTGGGGAAGCGCCAGCGGGTGCAGATCCGCGTCACCGTCGGTGTCGAGGCGCACACGCACGAGTTCATCGCCACCGCCCACGAGGACCAGAAGTTCGGCATCGCGCTGGCCGGCGGGCAGGCCGCCGAGGCCGTGCGGCGGGCGCTCAAGCTCGACGGGCTCGAGCTCATCGGGATCCACTCCCACATCGGGTCGCAGATCTTCGACATGGCCGGGTTCGAGGTGTCCGCGCGGCGCGTCGTCCAGCTGCTCGCCGAGGTGCGGGACGAGCACGGCGTCGAGCTGCCCGAGATCGACCTCGGGGGCGGGCTCGGCATCGCGTACACGTCCGAGGACGACCCGCGCGAGCCGCACGAGATCGCCAAGGCGCTGAGCGAGATCGTGACGCGGGAGTGCGAGGCCGCCGGGCTGCGGACCCCGCGGATCTCCGTCGAGCCGGGGCGGGCCATCGTGGGCCCCACCGCCTTCACCCTGTACCGGGTCGGCACCGTCAAGCCGCTCGAAGGGCTGCGGACGTACGTGAGCGTCGACGGCGGCATGTCGGACAACATCCGCACCGCGCTCTACGACGCCGAGTACAGCGTGAGCCTCGTCTCGCGGACCAGCGAGGCCGAGCCGATGCTCTCCCGCGTCGTCGGCAAGCACTGCGAGAGCGGCGACATCGTCGTACGGGACGCCTTCCTGCCCTCGGACCTGGCGCCCGGCGACCTCATCGCCGTGCCGGCCACCGGCGCGTACTGCCGCTCCATGGCCAGCAACTACAACCATGCGCTGCGGCCGCCCGTCGTCGCCGTCCGCGACGGCGAGGCGCGGGTCGTCGTCCGGCGTGAGACGGAGGAAGATCTCCTGCGTCTCGACGTCGGCTGAGGAAATCGTCGCGTGGTGAAATAGTCGAGTGATGAAATAGATGTCTCAGGATCCGGACGAGGGGCTGAATCCCCCGTCCGGTGAGTGAGACTGGTTCCACCGTAGAAATACGACGACGAAGTAGTACGAGAAACGAGGTCGGATGATGCGTACGCGTCCGCTGAAGGTGGCGCTGCTGGGCTGTGGAGTGGTCGGCTCAGAGGTGGCGCGCATCATGACGACGCACGCCGACGACCTCGCCGCGCGCATCGGCGCGCCGGTCGAGCTCGCCGGCGTGGCCGTCCGCCGGCCCGACAAGGTCCGCGGGGGAGTCCCCGCCGAGCTGATCACCACCGACGCGACCGCCCTGGTCAAACGCGGGGACATCGACGTCGTCGTCGAGGTCATCGGCGGGATCGAGCCGGCCCGCACCCTCATCACCACCGCCTTCGAGCACGGCGCCTCCGTCGTCTCGGCCAACAAGGCGCTGCTGGCCCAGGACGGCGCGAGCCTGTACGCCGCCGCCGAGCAGCACGGGCAGGACCTGTACTACGAGGCCGCCGTCGCGGGGGCCATTCCCCTCATCCGGCCGCTGCGCGAGTCCCTCGCCGGCGACAAGATCAACCGGGTGATGGGCATCGTCAACGGAACCACCAACTTCATCCTCGACAAGATGGACACCTCGGGCGCCGGGTACTCCGAGGCGCTCGACGAGGCCACCGCCCTCGGTTACGCCGAGGCCGACCCGACCGCCGACGTCGAGGGCTTCGACGCCGCCGCCAAGGCCGCCATCCTCGCCGGGATCGCCTTCCACACGCGCGTGCGCCTCGACGACGTCTACCGCGAGGGCATGACCGAGGTCACCGCCGCGGACTTCGCCTCCGCCAAGCAGATGGGCTGCACCATCAAGCTGCTCGCGATCTGCGAGCGGGCCGCCGACGGCGGGTCCGTCACCGCGCGCGTGCACCCCGCGATGATCCCGCTCAGCCACCCGCTCGCCTCCGTCCGCGAGGCGTACAACGCGGTCTTCGTCGAGGCGGAGGCCGCCGGGCAGCTCATGTTCTACGGCCCCGGGGCGGGCGGCTCGCCGACCGCCTCGGCCGTGCTCGGCGACGTCGTCGCCGTCTGCCGCAACCGTCTCAACGAGGCGACGGGCCCCGGCGAGTCCGCGTACACCCAGCTGCCCGTGAGCTCCATGGGCGAGGTCGTCACGCGGTACCACATCAGCCTCGACGTGGCCGACAAGCCGGGCGTCCTCGCCCAGGTCGCGACGGTCTTCGCCGAGCACGGCGTGTCGATCGACACCGTCCGTCAGACGGGCAAGGACGGCGAGGCCTCCCTCGTCGTCGTCACCCACCGCGCGCCCGACGCCGCCCTCTCCGGGACCGTCGAGGCGCTGCGCAAGCTCGACACCGTGCGCGGTGTCGCCAGCATCATGCGTGTTGAAGGGGAGTAAGGACCCATGACCCACAAGGGCACCCACCAGTGGCGCGGCATCATCGAGGAGTACCGGGACCGCCTTCCGGTCACGGACGCGACGCCGGTCGTCACGCTCCGTGAGGGCGGCACGCCGCTCGTCCCCGCTCAGGTCCTCTCCGAGCGCACGGGCTGCGAGGTGCACCTCAAGGTCGAGGGCGCCAACCCCACCGGCTCCTTCAAGGACCGGGGCATGACCATGGCCATCACCCGGGCCAAGGAGGAGGGCGCCAAGGCGGTCATCTGCGCCTCCACCGGCAACACCTCCGCCTCGGCGGCGGCCTACGCGGTCCGCGCCGGCATGGTCTCGGCCGTCCTCGTGCCGCAGGGCAAGATCGCGCTCGGCAAGATGGGCCAGGCCCTCGTGCACGGTGCGAAGATCCTCCAGGTCGACGGCAACTTCGACGACTGCCTGACCCTGGCCCGCAGCCTCTCCGAGAACTACCCGGTGGCGCTGGTCAATTCGGTCAACCCGGTCCGCATCGAGGGCCAGAAGACCGCCGCGTTCGAGATCGTGGACATGCTGGGCGACGCCCCCGACATCCACGTCCTGCCGGTCGGCAACGCGGGCAACATCACGGCGTACTGGAAGGGGTACCGCGAGTACGCCGAGGACGGTCTCGCCACCCACCGCCCGCGCATGTGGGGCTTCCAGGCCTCCGGCTCCGCCCCGCTCGTGCGCGGCGAGGTCGTCAAGGACCCGTCGACGATCGCCACCGCGATCCGCATCGGCAACCCGGCCTCGTGGGACTACGCGATCGCCGCGCGCGACGAGTCGGGCGGCTTCATCGACGAGGTGACGGACCGTGAGATCCTGCAGGCCTACCGCCTGTTGGCCGCTCAGGAGGGCGTCTTCGTCGAGCCCGCCTCGGCCGCCTCGGTCGCCGGTCTGCTGAAGGCCGCCGCGCAGGGCAAGGTCGACCCCGGCCAGAGGATCGTCTGCACGGTCACCGGGAACGGCCTCAAGGACCCCGACTGGGCCGTCGCCGGTGCGCCGCAGCCGGTCACCGTCCCGGTCGACGCCGCGACCGCCGCCGAGCGCCTCGGTCTGGCCTGAAAACAGCCAAGGCCCACCGGTTCCTGATCGGGTGAAACCCGATCAGGAACCTACATAGGCGCACAGGATGGCTCGCGACACGCATCGTGCGCCTCCTGTGCGCCCTATGTCGCCACGGAACCTTCCTTCGATAGGCTGTACCGAACCCGCCCCGACGCATATGCGCGGTGTCGTTGCCGTTGTCGCCCCCCGCGGCCGAAACGGCCCCCGGGTCCCCGAGTACTTCTCTTGAATACCCGTTGTCTGAAACACCGTTTTCGCGATCAAGGAGAGTCAACGAGCGATGGCCGGTCCAGCGTTCCGCGCCGCCGCCGTACGGGTGCGCGTCCCCGCCACCAGCGCCAACCTCGGCCCGGGCTTCGACGCCTTCGGCCTGTCGCTGGGGCTCTACGACGACGTCGTCGTCCGGGTCGCCGACTCCGGGCTGCACGTCGACATCGCCGGTGAGGGCGCCGAGACGCTCCCGCGCGACGAGAGCCACCTGCTCGTACGCTCCCTGCGCACGGCCTTCGACCTGCTCGGCGGACAGCCGCGCGGCCTCGAGGTCGTCTGCGCCAACCGCATCCCGCACGGCCGCGGCCTCGGCTCCTCCTCCGCCGCCATCTGCGCCGGCATCGTCGCCGCCCGCGCCGTGACCATAGGCGGGGACGCCAAGCTCGACGAGGCCGCCCTCCTGGAGCTGGCCACCGAGATCGAGGGCCACCCCGACAACGTCGCCGCCTGTCTGCTCGGCGGATTCACGCTCGCCTGGACCGAGGCCGGCGCCGCGCGGGCGATCAGGATGGACCCCTCGGATTCCATCGTTCCGGTGGTTTTCGTCCCCGGAAAGCCCGTACTGACCGAGACCGCCCGCGGACTCCTGCCGCGCACCGTCCCGCACGTGGACGCCGCCGCCAACGCCGGGCGCGCCGCCCTCCTCGTCGAGGCCCTGACCCGCCGCCCCGAGCTGCTGCTCGCGGCCACCGAGGACCGGCTGCACCAGGAGTACCGGGCCCCCGCGATGCCCGAGAGCATCGCCCTCGTGAACCGGCTGCGCGCGGACGGCGTCCCCGCGGTCATCTCCGGCGCGGGCCCCACGGTCCTCGCGCTGGCCGAACACGGGACGGCCGACAAGGTCGCCCGCCTCGCGGGCGAGGGCTGGGCCGCGAACCGGCTCGACCTCGACGCGTCCGGAGCGAGTGTCCTGCCGCTGGCGCCCTAGGCGTGTGGCGGCCGGGGCGCCGGGCAGCGCCTCGGACAGGAGATTGCCGGTGAGGGAGAGGGGGAATGTTTGTTGGAGCCGGTAGTGTTAACCTCAAGTCTGCACCCGACCTCTTTGTGGAGCGGTGCGGAGTGTCCCCATCAGGGACCACCCTTCTTCCGGGAGCCTCCCCAACTGCCTGAGCAGCCTGCCTGAGCAGTTTCGAGCACGCTCCGGAACCGGCACGACACCCCTCGCTCTTCTTTCGAGCCGAGGGCCGAGCAGGGGGCGCTCGGGCCGGACCCACAGCACGTTTTCTCTCTCCGCCGTACCCGGCGGGACCACCGCCCCGGACACGGTCCACGAACCAGGACCCTGCCGGACAGCACAACCGGTCGCCGAGCCAGATGGCCGACGTCCGCTCCAGGGAAGGACCCTTCGTGAGCGACACCACCGATCTGATGGGCGTGACTGCCGACAACAGTGTCGACACCGCCGCGCCCGCCGCAGGTGCCACCGGCACCGCACGGCGCCGCCGCTCCGGCACCGGCCTCGAGGGCATGGTCCTGGCCGAGCTGCAGCAGGTCGCGTCCGGCCTCGGCATCAGGGGCACCGCGCGGATGCGCAAGAGCCAGCTGATCGAGGTCATCAAGGAGGCGCAGGCCGGAGGCTCCGCCGCCCCCGCCAAGGCCGCCGACGCCGCCGAGACCAAGCCGAAGCGCCGCGCCACCTCCAAGGCCCGCACGGGCGAGGCCGCCGAGGCCGCCGCGCCCAAGGCGGAGAAGGCCGAGAAGGCCGTCACCCAGCAGCAGATCGACATCCCGGGCCAGCCTTCCCCCAAGGCCTCGGCTGCGCTCGACCAGGGAGGCGCCCCCACCGACGACGCCCCGGCCGGTGAGCGCCGTCGCCGTCGCGCCACCGCCCCCGCCGGTTCCCCGGAGGGGGAGGCCAAGGCCGAGGCCGTCCAGGTCGTCAAGACCGAGGCCCGCACCGAGACCCGCGAGGCCAAGGCCGAGCCGCAGGCCGAGGCCGTCGCCGACGGCGTCGAGGGCCGAGGCCGTCGCGACCGCGGCGAGCGGGGCGAGCGCGGGGAGCGCGGCGACCGCCGTGACCGCCGTGACCGCCAGCGCGACCGCAAGGGCGACGAGCAGCAGGGCGGTGGCCAGGGCGGCCAGCGCCAGCGCCAGGGCGGCCAGGGTCAGCAGGGCGGCCAGGGCCAGCAGGGCGGCCAGCAGGCCGGTCCGCAGGACGACTACGACGACGAGGCGGGCGGCCGTCGCGGTCGTCGCGGTCGCTACCGCGACCGTCGTGGCCGTCGTGGCCGTGACGACTTCCAGGCCGGCGAGCCGCAGGTCGCCGACGACGACGTCCTGATCCCCGTCGCGGGCATCCTGGACATCCTCGACAACTACGCGTTCATCCGGACCTCCGGCTACCTGCCCGGCCCGAACGACGTGTACGTCTCCCTCGCCCAGGTCCGCAAGAACGGCCTGCGCAAGGGCGACCACGTCACCGGCGCCGTGCGCCAGCCGAAGGAGGGCGAGCGCCGCGAGAAGTTCAACGCGCTGGTCCGCCTGGACTCCGCGAACGGCATGGCCGCCGACTCCGGCCGCGGCCGCCCGGAGTTCAACAAGCTGACCCCGCTCTACCCGCAGGACCGGCTCCGTCTGGAGACCGACCCGGGCGTGCTGACCACGCGGATCATCGACCTCGTGTCGCCGATCGGCAAGGGCCAGCGCGGTCTGATCGTGGCCCCGCCGAAGACCGGCAAGACCATGATCATGCAGGCGATCGCCAACGCGATCACGCACAACAACCCCGAGTGCCACCTGATGGTCGTCCTGGTCGACGAGCGTCCGGAAGAGGTCACCGACATGCAGCGGTCGGTCAAGGGCGAGGTCATCTCCTCGACCTTCGACCGTCCGGCCGAGGACCACACCACCGTCGCCGAGCTGGCCATCGAGCGCGCCAAGCGCCTCGTGGAGCTGGGTCACGACGTGGTCGTCCTGCTCGACTCGATCACCCGCCTGGGCCGCGCGTACAACCTCGCGGCGCCCGCCTCCGGCCGCATCCTGTCCGGTGGTGTCGACTCGACCGCGCTCTACCCGCCGAAGCGCTTCTTCGGTGCCGCGCGCAACATCGAGGACGGCGGCTCGCTGACCATCCTGGCCACCGCGCTGGTCGACACCGGCTCGCGCATGGACGAGGTGATCTTCGAGGAGTTCAAGGGCACCGGCAACATGGAGCTCAAGCTCGACCGGAAGCTCGCCGACAAGCGCATCTTCCCGGCCGTCGACGTCGACGCCTCGGGCACGCGCAAGGAGGAGATCCTGCTCGGCAGCGACGAGCTCGCCGTCACCTGGAAGCTGCGTCGCGTGCTCCACGCGCTCGACCAGCAGCAGGCGATCGAGCTGCTGCTCGACAAGCTCAAGCAGACGAAGTCGAACGGCGAGTTCCTGCTCCAGATCCAGAAGACCACCCCTGGAGCCGGCAACAACGACTGACGCGAGAGCCGCGTCACACGACGAGAGCCGGGCCCTGATCCCGTAACCCCGTCGTGACCTGCGTGAACCACTGCGCCCACCGTGCCCGCACGGTGGGCGCAGTGTCGTTTCCGGCCGGAGCTCGCCCAAACCTCACAGGACCGTATGCAACCCTTTCGGGTGCTTCGCCGTCACAAAAGGTGAATCCTAGGGCTGAGGGAAGACGATGACCGAGCAGAGCAAGAGCGGGCGCACGCGGGGCGCGGGCAGCGGCCGCCGCCGCAAGCAGCCCGCCGGACGACGCAAGGCGCCGATCCTGATATCGGGGGCCGCCGCGGTCCTCGTCCTCGGCGGCGCCGGACTCGGCTACGTGTACCTCAGGCTCGACGGCAACCTCCAGGGCGTCGACATCAACGCCCAGCTCGGCACCGAGCGCCCCCACGACGTCGACAACGGCTCCCTCGACATCCTCGTCCTCGGCTCCGACTCCCGCTCCGGCGACAACCGCGAGTACGGCGAGGACGAGGGCGGCGCCCGCTCCGACACCGCGATGGTCGTGCACGTCTACGAGGGCCACAAGAAGGCGAGCGTCGTCTCCATACCCCGCGACACCCTCGTCACCCGGCCCTCCTGCACCGACGGACAGGGGGGCACCGTCCCCGGCGAGCGGCGGGCCATGTTCAACACCGCGTACGAGGTCGGCGGCCCCGCCTGCGCCGTCAAGACCGTCGAGTCGATGTCCGGCATCCGCATGGACCACTACATCGAGGTCGACTTCACCGGCTTCAAGAAGCTCATCGACGAGCTCGGCGGCGTCGAGATCACCACCACGCAGGCCATCAAGGACGACAAGAGCCACCTCGACCTCGCCCCGGGCACGCACACCCTCGACGGCGAGCAGTCCCTCGGCCTCGTCCGCACCCGCAAGAGCGTCGGCGACGGCAGCGACCTCGGTCGCATCCAGCTCCAGCAGGCCTTCATGAAGGCCTTCATCGACCAGGTCAGGAGCGTCGGCGTCCTCAGCAACCCGGCCAAGCTGTACGGCCTCGCCGACGCCGCCACCAAGGCCATCACGCCCGACTCCGAACTCGACTCGGTCCAGAAGCTGACGGGCTTCGCCAAGGGCCTCTCCGGCATCGGCGCGGGGGACGTCCACATGGTCACCCTGCCCGTCGAGTACGACCCCCGGGACCTCAACCGCGTCCTCCCCCTCGAAGCGCAGTCCCGGCAGGTCTGGAAGGCCCTCGGGAACGACCTGCCGATCCCCGCGTCGGCCACGAGGGACACCGCCACCGGCAAGGCCGACGGCCTCGTGAAGTAGTCCGTCGCAGGGCCGGGAATACCTCCGGACCGACCCCCGTTTTGGGAGATGCGGCCGGTCCTGGCAGACTGGTACGTCGGCCCCGGTTCACGCTGTCCGCAACCCGCGGCGGCGACCCGGCGCCCTCCCGAAACTAGGAGACACCTTGAAGCGCGAGATCCACCCCGAGTACGTCGAGACCCAGGTCAGCTGCACCTGTGGCGCGTCGTTCACCACCCGTAGCACCCTCACCGAGGGCACCATCCGTGCCGAGGTCTGCTCCGAGTGCCACCCGTTCTACACGGGCAAGCAGAAGATCCTCGACACCGGCGGCCGCGTGGCCCGCTTCGAGGCCCGCTTCGGCAAGGCCGGCTCCGCCAAGTAGCGAGCCCCTGCGCCGGTCCTCGGCCGCCCCGCGCGGGCGGCCGGGACCGGCGCTTTGCCGTCCCGTAGCAACTGACGAAAACCCCAGGAGCCCCCGATGTTCGAGGCGGTCGAGGAACTGGTCGGCGAACACGCCGACCTCGAGACGAAGCTCGCGGACCCGTCGGTCCACGCCGACCAGGCGAACGCGCGCAAGCTCAACAAGCGCTACGCCGAGCTGACCCCGATCGTCGCCACCTACCGGGCCTGGAAGCAGACCGGTGACGACATCGAGACCGCCCGCGAGTTCGCGCACGACGACCCCGACTTCGCCGCCGAGGTCAAGCAGCTGGAGAAGGACCGGGAGGAGCTCACCGACAAGCTCCGCCTGCTCCTCGTCCCGCGCGACCCGAGCGACGACAAGGACGTCATCCTGGAGATCAAGGCGGGTGCCGGCGGCGACGAGTCCGCCCTCTTCGCCGGCGACCTCCTCCGGATGTACCTGCGGTACGCCGAGCGCGTCGGCTGGAAGACCGAGATCATCGACGCCACCGAGTCCGAGCTCGGCGGCTACAAGGACGTCCAGGTCGCCGTGAAGACCAAGGGCGGCAACGGCGCCACCGAGCCCGGCCAGGGCGTCTGGGCACGGCTCAAGTACGAGGGCGGGGTGCACCGCGTCCAGCGCGTGCCCGCCACCGAGTCCGCCGGCCGCATCCACACCTCCGCCGCCGGCGTGCTCGTCACGCCCGAGGCCGAGGAGGTCGACGTCGAGATCCACGCCAACGACCTGCGCATCGACGTCTACCGCTCGTCCGGCCCCGGCGGCCAGTCGGTCAACACCACCGACTCCGCCGTCCGCATCACCCACCTGCCGACCGGCATCGTCGCCTCCTGCCAGAACGAGAAGAGCCAGCTCCAGAACAAGGAGCAGGCCATGCGCATCCTGCGCTCCCGGCTCCTCGCCGCCGCCCAGGAGAAGGCCGAGGCCGAGGCCGCCGACGCCCGCCGCAGCCAGGTCCGCACCGTCGACCGCTCCGAGAAGATCCGCACGTACAACTTCCCGGAGAACCGGATCTCCGACCACCGCGTCGGCTTCAAGGCGTACAACCTGGACCAGGTCCTCGACGGCGACCTGGACGCCATGATCCAGGCGTGCGTCGACGCCGACTCGGCGGCGAAGCTCGCCGCAGCGTAAGGCCCCTCAAGCCAGCCCCACCCCCGCACCACGGAGGACCAGCGTGAACCTGCTGCTTGCCGAGGTGGCCCAGGCCACCCAGCGGCTGGCCGACGCCGGCGTTCCCTCACCGCGTTTCGACGCCGAGGAGCTCGCCGCGTTCGTGCACGGCGTCAAGCGGGGGGAGCTGCACAACGTCAAGGACGCGGACTTCGACGCCCGCTACTGGGAGGCCATCGCCCGCCGCGAGGCGCGCGAACCGCTCCAGCACATCACCGGGCGGGCGTTCTTCCGCTACCTGGAGCTCCAGGTGGGGCCCGGCGTCTTCGTGCCCCGCCCGGAGACCGAGTCGGTCGTCGGCTGGGCCATAGACGCCGTACGCGCCATGGACGTCGTCGAACCGCTCATCGTCGACCTGTGCACCGGCTCCGGGGCGATCGCGCTGGCGCTGGCCCAGGAGGTGCCGCGCTCGCGGGTGCACGCCGTGGAGCTGTCCGAGGACGCGCTGGCGTGGACCCGGAAGAACGTCGAGGGCTCCCGCGTCACGCTGCACGAGGGCGACGCGCTCACCTCGCTGCCGGAGCTCGACGGCCAGGTCGACCTGGTCGTCTCCAACCCGCCGTACATCCCGCTCACCGAGTGGGAGTACGTGGCGCCCGAGGCCCGCGACCACGACCCGGAGATGGCGCTCTTCTCCGGCGAGGACGGCCTCGACTTCATCCGCGGCCTGGAGCGCACGGCGCACCGGCTGCTGCGGCCCGGGGGACTCGTCGTCGTCGAGCACGCCGACACGCAGGGCGGCCAGGTGCCGTGGATCTTCAACGAGGAGGCCGGCTGGGTCGACGCCGCCGACCACCCCGACCTGAACAACCGGCCGCGGTTCGCGACCGCCCGCAAGGCGATGCCATGACCAAGTACGACGTGTACGAGGAGGACGGGAACTGATGGCACGGCGATACGACTGCAACGAGTCGACCGACCGCGTGACCGGTCTGCGCGAGGCCGCGTCCGCCGTCCGCCGGGGCGAGCTCGTCGTGCTGCCCACCGACACCGTGTACGGGATCGGGGCGGACGCCTTCAGCAGCGAGGCCGTCGCGGACCTGCTCGCCGCCAAGGGCCGGGGCCGCAACATGCCCACGCCCGTGCTCATCGGCTCCCCGAACACCCTCCACGGCCTGGTCACCGACTTCTCCGAGCAGGCCTGGGAGCTCGTCGACGCGTTCTGGCCCGGCGCGCTCACCCTCGTCGCCAGGCACCAGCCGTCCCTCCAGTGGGACCTGGGCGACAGCCGGGGGACCGTCGCCATCCGGATGCCGCTGCACCCCGTCGCGATCGAACTGCTCACCGAGGTCGGCCCGATGGCCGTCACCTCGGCCAACCTCACCGGCCACCCGGCGCCGGAGGACTGCGACGCGGCCCAGCAGATGCTCGGCGACTCCGTCTCCGTCTACCTCGACGGCGGCCCCACGCCCGGAATCGTTCCTTCTTCCATCGTCGACGTCACGGGCAAGGTGCCGGTGCTGCTGCGCGAGGGCGCGCTCTCCCCGGAGGAGCTCCGGAAGGTCGTACCCGACCTCGAGGTGGCCAGTTGACCGCCCCTGAGGGGCGTGGCATAGCGGGGCACGAAGACAGCGAAACCTTCCGCATCCTCCACGTCAGCACCGGCAACGTCTGCCGCTCGCCGATCACCGAGCGGCTGACCCGCCATGCCCTGAGCGACCGCCTCGGCGACCCCCTCGGCGGCGGCCTGATCGTGGAGAGCGCGGGCACCTGGGGCCACGAGGGCGCCCCCATGGAGGCCAACGCGGAACTGGTCCTCGCCGACTTCGGCGCGGACTACAGCGGTTTCGTGGGCCGCGAGCTCCTCGACGAGCACGTCATCCGCGCCGACCTGGTCCTGACCGCGACCCGCGACCACCGGGCGCAGGTCATCTCGATGGGCCACTCGGCGGGTCTGCGCACCTTCACCCTGAAGGAGTTCACCCGCCTGGTCCGCGCGATCGACCCGGCCACGCTCCCGGACCCGCGCGACGAGGGCATGGTGGAACGCGCCCGGGCCCTGGTCCGCGCGGCCGCGGCTCTACGCGGGTGGCTCCTGGCCCCGTCGGTGGACGCCGACGAGGTCAACGACCCGTACGGCGCCCCGATCACCTTCTTCCGCTCGATCGGCGACGAGATCAACCAGGCGCTGGACCCGGTGGTGACGGCCCTGACGGGCGTCTCGGCCAAGCGCTGACGGCCCGGGCGGGCGCCTCGGCCGGCACTGACGGCCCGGGTGGGCGCCTCGGCCGGCACTGACGGCCCGGGTCGAGGTGGGCGTGGTCGGCGCCGAGGCGGTCGTCACGGG
>NZ_JBEXSZ010000155.1:0-19349 GCF_040613865.1 Streptomyces sp. NPDC006197
CGCTACGACAAACGCCCCGACCGCTACCTCGCCGCCGTCACCCTCGCCAGCATCCTCATCTGGCTCGAGACATGATCGACAAGACACCCCCTAGGGCCTGTCTTCAAGTGATCTTGGGTTGTGGATCATGGTGCGGTGATACGTCGCCATGAGCTGTCCGATGCCGAGTGGGATCTGATACGTCCGTTGCTGCCCCGGCCTGCGCTGGGGCGGCCCCGGTTGGACGACCGGATGGTCCTGAACGGGATCGTGTGAAAGTTCCGTACCGGTGTCCCCTGGCGGGACGTGCCCGGGCGGTACGGCCCGTGGACCACGCTCCATACTCGGTTCCGCCGGTGGGCGGCGGACGGCACGTTCGACCGGATGCTGCGGGCCGCGCAGGCGAAGGCGGACGCCGCGGGCGACATCGACTGGCTGGTGTCGGTCGACTCCACCATCGTCCGGGCCCACCAGCACGCCGCCGGGGCCCGAAAAGGGGGCGCCAGAGCCCGGCCCTCGGCCGGTCCCGGGGCGGGCTGACCAGCAAGGTCCACCTCGCCTGCGACGCGGTCGGCCGCCCGCTCGCGTTCGTCCTGACCGGCGGGAACACCAACGACTGCACCCAGTTCATGACGGTGATGGACACTATTCGGGTGCCCCGGACCGGACCGGGCCGGGCCGGCCCCGGACCAGGCCCGATCACGTCATCGGCGACAAGGGCTACAGCTCGAAGGCGATTCGCACCTGGCTCCGCCGACGGGGCATCGCCCACACCATCCCCGAACGGGCCGACCAGATCCGCAACCGGGCCCGCAAGGGCAGCCGCGGCGGCCGCCCTCCGGCTTTCGACGAGGAGGTCTACAAGCGCCGCAACGTCGTGGAACGGTGCTTCAACCGTCTCAAGCAGTGGCGAGGCATCGCCACCCGCTACGACAAGACCGCCCAGTCCTACAAGGCGGCCGTCACCCTCGCATCACTCCTGATGTGGGCCTGACACTTTGACGACAACTCCTAGGTGGAGCCCACCGCGATGTGCTGCCGGGTGGTTCAGATGGCGGCCGGCCACCCGTAGGCGGCGTTGCGGCGGATGTCGGCGAGGTACTGGTGGACCGTGTCGACCTCCTGCATGCACTCGATCAGGAACTCGGCCGCGACCCGCACGGCGTTCGCTCCGCCGCCTGCCAGGCACCACCGCTTCAGGTACCGGCTCGTCACGACCACCAACTGGTCCACGACGTAGCCGGACTCGCAGTCGACGTGCTCGTCGGGCACGTTGTGGCCAGGGTTTGCGGTTGACCGTTGACCACTTCCTCAGCTGGTCGCCGATCGCCTGGAGGGGATGGAGGTCAGGTGAGTGACGCCCTGAAGCGGCTCCCTCACTTCGGTACCTCCGGCAGCGCCGGCACCGTCGAGATGGACTGGATGGTGGACTCCCACTGCCCGGTCCGCGTGTTCTTGAACCGAAGATGCAGCACCTCGAACTCGTCCGGCACCCAGTCGAACTCGCCGACCTCGTCCTGATCGAAGATCTGGTGTTCCGCGAACAGCTTGGCGAGCTCGATGTCCGTGGATGCCTGCATGATGAACTTGCCGACCTTAACGACGTGCATCACCGGACGACCCTGCGCCTCCGCCTCCCGGACGCTCTCCCAGAACGGCTCGTACCTCCTGGCGGACTTGGTCCTCCCAACCCGCTCGTCGCGCCTGATCTCGCTCACTTCGACCCCTCCAGCTTGCTCGTCGTCTCCGTGTCCAGCTCTGCACATACTCCACCTTCGGCGCCTTTGCGACCGCCAGGCGGTCTAGGTTCGAGGAACATCAGAGGCAATCGGCAGCTTTGACCGACTTCAAGGATCCTCAGCGACACCCACACGCCCCGATGTACCGCCACTATGGACTGGTCACTGACCACCTATGCACAAGGCACGGTGCTGATGTAGTCGGCCAGCAGCCTCCCGCCGAACTCGCCGATCAGCTTCGCGAGCTCGTCGCCGTCGGCGTGGAACTCCTCCAGCCGCGTCCGCTCCTCTTCCGTGCCCTGCTCCTGCCAGACCAGCTCGATGTAGTCGGCGGCCCGCGCGATCTGCTCCGGGGTGAGCATGTTCAGCTGGATCGTCTTCATGACGACTCCTTCGGATCCGGGCCGCCCCGCTGATCGCGGCGGCCTCGAGACCGATCCTCGGATCGCGGCCCTGTGGACAGAGGCGGAGCTCCAGAGGCGGGAGCTGCTCGTGACACCGGTCACGGACAAAACCGCACGACATGGGGGTGTCAACGAAGAAAACGGACACCTGGCGGCGGTGGCAGTCAGACCGCGGACAAGGGGGTCCTCCTCACAGTGGGCCCGGCCCGTACGCACGCCCGCGTACGGGCCGGACGACCGCTGACCCGGCCGGCACGCCGGAGGAACGAGGACCACCGTGCCCGCACCCGACCGACCCGCCTCTTCCCGCCGCCCCGCGCGGCCGCGATCCGGGGACCGCACCTGCCACGCCCTCGCCGCCCATGCCCGGTGCGTCGGCTGCTGGGCAAGCCCTCGCGAGGTCCTGCTGCCGGCGCTTGCGTTCCCACTGCCGAAGCCACTTCCGTGCCCGACCGCCACGCACCCGGTATTTCCCCTTGTCACCACGGGTTTCCAGGCCCGCGCGGCATCGTCACACCCCTCTTCTCTCCCCTACACCCTGAACAGGTCGTCGGTGGGCAGGGAGCTCATCGGGTCCGGGAGCCCGGCCCCCTTCACGGCCGGGGGCTGGCGCCCGGCCGTCGGCGGGTCGCGGACGACAGGAGGACGGGCCTGATGGCGGGCAAGCGCAAGGAGAACGAGGCGGGATCGAGTAACGACCTGCGCGCGGATGTGCTGCGCGTCCTGGGGGTGCTGAAGGTCGCCACTGCCGATCAGATTCAGCGGTTGTCCTTGCCGCACCTGACCTACCGGCACACCCTCAAGCCGACGGCGGCTAAGCGGAAGGAGGCCCGGACCGCTTCCCACCGGGCCGCGGTGAACGACCTTCGGCGCCACGGCCTGGTCGTCGACGGCGGCCGCACGCGGGGCGGGGAGGAGACCCGGCTGCTCACGAAGGACGGTCTGGCCGCCGCCGCGATCGAGCTGGACCGCGAGATGGAGGAGATGGGCGGCATGCCCAAGAGCGCGGGCCGCTTTGGCGCCTCGCACTCGATGACGGTGAACGAGACGGTCATCGCGCTGATCCGACCGAAGCCGAACCTGAACAAGGTGATGCGGGAGCCGGCCGAAGCGGTCGCCGCCGCGCGGGCCGCCGTCGGCGCACCTGACGGGATCGGCACCCTCGCCTCCTACGCCACCGAGGTCGCGCTCCCGGTGAAGGGCACCTGGAAGAACCCCGCGATCGGCAGCGTCCGCGCCGACCTCGTTCTGACCGCCCCGGAGACCGGGGTGCCGCTGCTGTTCATCGAGGTCGACAACTGCACCGAGGAAGCCGCCCTCATCGCCGCGAAGTTCGACAAGTACCTCCGGTTCTTCCTGCGCAAGGAGAAGGACACCGACGGCTTCGAGAAGGCGATGTGGCGCACGCGCTGGTCCGCGCCCGCCCCCGACGAGTACGAGCGGGTGCACCCGCCGGTCCTGCTCGTCTTCCACGAGGTCGGCCAGCGCTCCGCCAAGAACCAGATGGCCAGGGTTGCCGACCTCACTCGCCACCACTGGCAGGGGCGGTGGCATCCCGAGGCCGGCTACCACTCCTACGACCGCTGCATCCCGATCGTGGCGACCACGCTGGAGGAGTTGCGCGAGCACGGACCGGCCGGGCCCGCCTTCTGGCGCTTCGGCCGCGACCACCGCCAGTCCCTGCTGGAGGCGATCGGCAATCCCCGCCGGGACGCCTACCTCGCCCGCCGCTGCCAGGCCGCCCGGGAAGAGGAACGCCGGCGGGAAGAGCAGGCGGCCGTGGAGCGGGAGGCCCGGCGGCCGGTCTGCGCGGACTGCGGGCAGAAGTTCACCGACGCCCGGTGGGAGGCGATCGGCTACGGCCGCAGCTGGCGCGAG
Organism: Streptomyces sp. NPDC006197; assembly: GCF_040613865.1. Taxonomy (NCBI): domain Bacteria; kingdom Bacillati; phylum Actinomycetota; class Actinomycetes; order Kitasatosporales; family Streptomycetaceae; genus Streptomyces; species Streptomyces sp. NPDC006197. The sequence continues at coordinate 4,001 of NZ_JBEXSZ010000155.1, forward strand.
CGCGAGTCACACCCGTACCTGTGCGAGGACTGCCAGGCCCGGGCGGTCGCAGCCGAGGCGCGGGCCGAAGCCGACGAACGCGAGCGCCAGGAGCAGGAGCGCCTGCGCCAGGAGGCCGAGGAACAGGCCGCCGCGCAGAAGGCAGGCGGCTGGCTCTCCTGCTTCCGCCCCTGACCGGGTAACCCGCCGCCGGCCACGCGGGCAAGCACAGAGTGCCCCTGGGCGAGCCCGCGTTGTCGGTGGCGGCTGGGAAGCTGACCTGTATGGACGGTGACGAGCAGCTGCTGCGTGGCCGGGTCTACGGCCGTGACCACGACGACCCCGACCCGGGCCCGCGGCCGGACCGGACCTATGCCGAACTGATCGGCGGGCCGCTGGACGGTTTGTTGCTGGACATCCACGGCTGGCGGACCGAGGAGGTCGACGACGGCGTCGCCCTGACCACCGAGCTCTCCCGATGGCCCGGCGGCCGCGTGCTGTACGACCCGCACCCCGGCGATCCGCGCGGCCCGGGTCCGGGCGTCGTCTGCCGCTTCTACTACACCGGCGACACACCCTGACCGACACTTCCCGCAGGGACCTGACGGGCTGTCCGAAGGGTCGTGGCGCCGGGCGGTGCGGCACCGCGAGGATGGGTACGAGAACCGGGACAGCCACAGGGAAGGGCGCTGATGGAGGACTTCTTCGCGTAGGTAGGGCGGTTCTGGCCTGCGGGCCGCCGGGACCTGCACTGGCACATCCTGCCGACCCTGGCGGAAGCTGGAGCCCTGATTGAGCCTTACCAGCACCTCGTCCTGCCGGGCCTGCAGAGCGTGGGGACGTCCGGGATGCACTGCACGCTCCTGCACGCCATCGGGCTGGGCCGCGGCGACGTCGACATCGACACGCTTGTGAAGGACGTCACGTCCCGCGTCAGCACCATGAGCGCCTTCACCCTGACGTTCGACCGGCCCGCCGTCGGCCCCTTCGCGATCGAGCTCAGCGGCTGGCCCGGCCGCCCGTTCACTACGCTCGTGGACGCCGTCTCCCAGGCGACGGCCCGCACCGGGGCCGCCTTCAAGCCGGGGCCGAGCCGGTACCCGCACATGTCGACCGCCTACACCACCGCCAGCGCCGAGCACGTCGACCCCCTCACCCTCAAGGCGTCCCTGGCCGACATCGACCGCCCCTGTCCGCCACCGTCCTCGCCGACCGGATCCACCTCGTCGAGCAGTGGCACGACGGCGCGCACATTTGGCGGGAGCCGATCGCCGAAGTCCTGCTCGCGGGAGCAGCGGCATGAGCGGGTTCCCCGGGCAGCGCCCGATCCACGGCGACGCCGTCCACATCACCATCGGCAACGACCTTCTGGTCTTCGCCGGGAAGATCAGCACCCAGGGCATCCTGCGGGACGGCCGGGGCTACGCGGAGCTCGTCCTGCCCGACGCCGACCCCCAGCAGCGGCGCGACCTGGAGCGCGCCGGCCGCTACACGTACACGCTGTACCTTGAGGGCGAAGAGCTCTACGCCTCACCGGGACTGGTCCTCCGCGAGGTCCGGCGGGGCGGCGACGGCGCCCTGGTGGTGACCGGCTCCCCCTGATGGCCCAACCGGCCGACGTCTCCGAGGCGTTGAGGGGCGTGCCCTCTCCGCCGTCGGTCCTCACTCGCCCGGTATGCCACGAGTCCCGGGGGATCAGCCTTCCCCGGGGCCCGGCCCCAGACGCTGGTCCAGCCGGCCGGGACGTCCGCGAAGGCGGGCCACAGGGAGTGCTGCCCCTCGTCGTTCACGACGACGTGGAAGGTGCCCTCGGCGTTGTCGAACGGGTTGACGGACTCGCTCATGACTGGCTCCTCGTTTCTTCCTTCTGAAGCGCGGAGAGTTTCTCCGCGACTATTCTTCCGATTTTTTCGAGAGGTTCCGGTTCGGCCATCCGGAGGTGACCGCATTCGACGGTGTGATTGTCTATGACGCCCTCGGTGAAGGGAATCCAGGTGGCGGCGAGGGCGCCTTCGCGCTCCCCCGGCCGACGGGCGGTGAAGAACAGCGTGTCGGTGTCGGCGACGCCCGGCACGTGCCGGGCCATGAGGGCGGCGTGGGTCTCGGAGGCGCGGAGCACCGACCGGAGTTCCGTGTCGGAGAAGCCCGCGAGGACGGGGTCCTCGCGGCGGATCTCCTCCATCGCCGCGGCGGGGTCCCCGGCGTCCGCGGGCCGGGCCGTCGCGGCCCGCTCCTCGGGCGGGAGGACGGAGACGCTTCCGGGCCCGGTCTGGTGGGCGTCCATCAGCGCGAGCAGTTCGACCCGTTCGCCGGCCTCGCGGAGCCGTACGGCCATGGCGTGGGCGACGAGGCCGCCGTACGACCAGCCGAGCAGCCGGTACGGTCCCCAGGGCTGGATCCGCCGGATCTGCTCCAGGTAGTCGTCGGCCATCGCCTCGACGCTGTGCGGCCGGTGGCCGGGCTCGCTCAGCGCGCGGGCCTGCAGGGCGTACAGCGGCTGGTCGTCGCCGAGATGGCGGGCGAGTCCGGCGTAGGCCCAGCCGACGCCGGTGCCGGGGTGGACGCAGAACAGCGGGCGGCGGGTGCCGCGGGTGCTGAGCGGGAGCAGGACGCCCAGGGCGGCGGCGGTGCCGTCTCCGTCGTCCTCCGGCAGGCCGAGGAGCCCGGCGGGGGTGGGCAGGCGGAACAGGTCGCGGACGGTGCGCTCGATGCCGAGGACGCCGCGGATCCGGTTGACCAGGCGGACGCCGAGCAGCGAGTGGCCGCCCAGGGCGAAGAAGTTGTCGTCGATGCCGACCCGGGGCACGTCGAGGATCTCGGCGAACAGCGCGCACAGCACCTCCTCGCGGGCGTTGCGGGGCTGTCGGCCGCCCTCGGCGGCGGGCCGGTGCGGCGCGGGGAGGGCCGTGCGGTCGGGTTTGCCGTTGGCGGTCAGCGGCAGGGCGTCGAGGACGACGACGGCGGACGGCACGAGGTGCTCGGGGAGCGTGGCGCGCGCCCCGGCGAGCAGTTCGGCCTCGGTGACCGACGTGCCCGGCGTGACCGATGGGTCCGATGTGACGGGCGTGTCCGCGCGGGGGACGACGTAGCCGACGAGGCTCTTCTCCCCGGGCCGGTCCTCGCGGACCACGACGAGGGCCTGGCCGACCGAGGGGTGCGCGGCGAGGGCCCGCTCGACCTCTCCGGGTTCGATCCGCACGCCGCGCAGCTTGATCTGGCCGTCGGCCCTTCCGAGGAACCGGAGTTCGCCCGCGGGGGTCCACAGCACGCGGTCACCCGTGCGGTACATGCGGCTGCCGTCGCCCTCGAACGGGTCGGGGACGAACCGTTCGGCGGTCAGTCCGGACCGGCCGACGTAGCCGCGGGCCACGTGCGAGCCGGCGATGTACAGCTCGCCGGGGACGCCCGGCGGGACGGGGCGCAGGGCGTCGTCGAGGACATGGCTGCGGGTGTTGTCCATCGGCCGCCCGAGATGGAGTCCGGCGCCCCGCAGGGTGCGTTCGCCGGTGCCGAACCACTGGTTGTGGGAGGCGAAGGTGGTCTCGGTGGGGCCGTAGGAGTGGACGAGGACGGTGTCCGGGCAGTGGGTGAGGACCCGTTGGACGGCGGCCGGGCTGGCGACGTCGCCGCCGGTCCACACCTCGCGCAGCAGCCGGAGGGTGTCCAGGCCCTCGTCGGCCATGACGTGGAAGAGGCCGACGGTGAAGTAGGCGGCGGTGACGCCGTGTTCGCGGACGGCGCGGGCGGTCTCGGCCAGGTCCGTGCCGTCGCCGCGGGTGAGGACGAGGCTGCCGCCGTTCAGGAGCGGCACCCAGATCTCGAAGACGGAGGCGTCGAATCCGGTCGCCGAGTGGACGAGCATCCGGGGCGCTCCGCCGGCGCGGACGTCGCGGTCCCCGGCGAGCTCCACCACGTTGCGGTGGGTGACGCCGACGCCCTTCGGCCGACCCGTCGAACCGGACGTGAACATCACGTACACCAGGTCGTCCCCGGTGGCGCGGGGGGCCTCGTCCGGAGACTCCGCGGTGTCGGGCGCGTCCACGAGGAGAACGGTCGGGGCGGCGACCGCGGTGGCGTGGTCCTGGTCGGTCGCCACCGCGCGTACCCCGGCGTCCTCCAGCATCAACCGGATCCTGGCCTCGGGAAGGCGCGGGTCCACCGGGAGGTAGGCGGCGCCGCACTTGAGGACCGCGAGGGCCGTCACCACCAGGGACACGCCGCGTTCGAGGAGGACGCCGACGGTGTCGCCGCGGCGCACACCGGCGGTCCGGAGGCGGCCGGCCAGCGCGTCGGCGCGGGCGTCGAGCGCTCCGTAGCCGACGGTCTCCTCGTCGGTGATCAGCGCGGGCGCGTCGGGGGTGCGCGCGGCCCGGCGGCCGATCAGCCCGTGGACCGTCTCCGGTGCGCCGGGGGCCGCGGTGGCGGTGTCGTTGTACTCGTCGACCAGGCGGAACCGGTCGGCGGCGGTGAACAGGTCGACGTCCCCGATGCGTACGCCGGGGTCGGTCGCGGCGGCCCGCAAGGTCTGCTCCAGGTGGGCGGCGAGCAGCGCGGCGGTGGGGGCGTCGAACAGGTCCGTGGCGTACTCGAGGCCGCCGGTCATCCCGGCGGGCCGGCCTTCCGCGTCCCGCCGCTCGTCGAGGGCGAAGGTCAGGTCGAACTTGGTGGAGACGGTGTCGAGGAGCGCCGGTCCGCCCTCCTGGAAGAGGCTCTTGGCGGCGGCCGCGCCGGGGACGTCGCGGGTGTAGTCGTGGTGGAGCTGGACGACGATCTGCGCCAGCGGGTGGTGGGCGGTGGTGCGGACCGGGTTGAGGTGCTCGACGACCCGGTCGAAGGGGAGCTCCTGGTGCCCGTAGGCGGCGAGGTCGGTCCGCCGGACCCGGTCGAGGAGTTCGGCGAAGGTGGGGTCGCCGGAGGTGTCGGTGCGCAGCACCAGGGTGTTGACGAAGAAGCCGACCAGGTCGCCGAGCGTCTCGTCGTCGCGTCCGGCGGTCATGGTGGCGAGCGGCAGGTCGGTGCCCGCGCCGTGCCGGGTGAGGACGGCGGCCAGGGCGGCCTGGAGGACCATGAAGAGGGTGGCGCCGCCGCGCCGGGCGACGGCTTCGAGGGCCTGGTGGGTGGCGGCGTCGACGGTGACGGGGGCGCGTCCGCCGCGGTGGGTGGCTTCGGCCGGGCGCGGCCGGGCGGAGGGGAGTCCGAGTACGGCCGGGGCGCCGGCGAGGGTCTTCTCCCAGAAGTCGAGGTGGGCCTCGGCGGCCGGGCCGTCGAGGAGGTCGCGCTGCCAGAGGGTGTAGTCGGCGTACTGGACGGGCAGCGGCCGCCAGTCCGGGTCCTCGCCTTCGGCGCGGGCGCGGTAGGCGGTGGCGAAGTCGGCGAGGAGGGGGCCGGTGGACCAGCCGTCGGCGGCGATGTGGTGGACGAGCAGGACCAGGACCTGTGTGCCGCCGTCGTCGGGGGTGACGAGGGTGGCGCGCAGGGGCGTCTCCTCGGCGAGGTCGAAGACGTGTCCCGCGGCTTCGGCGACGGCGTCCGGGAGCCGGTCGGCGGGGACGGACCGCAGGTCGAGAGGGGGCCGGACGGCGGGCAGGATCTCCTGGTGGGGTTCGCCGTCGACGCTGCGGTAGCGGGTGCGGAGCACCTCGTGCCGGTCGGAGAGGTCGGTGAGGGCCTCGGCGAGCGCGCCGGCGTCGAGGGGTTCCGTCGGCCTGAGGACCAGGGGGATGTTGTAGGAGGCGCTGGGGCCTTCGAGGGTGTCGATGAACCACAGCCTGCGCTGGGCGTACGACAGGGGGACGCGTTCCGGCCGGTCCGTGCGCGGGACGGGGAGGGGGCGGACGGGCTCGGGCGTGCCGTCCGTCTCCGGGACGGTGGACCGGGCGGCGATGCGGCGGGCGAGGGCGTCGGGGGTGGGGGCGAGGAGCAGGTCGCGGACCTGGACGTCGGCACCGAGGCGGGCGCGGATCCGGTTGGCGAGGCGCACGCCGCTCATGGAGTGGCCGCCGATGGTGAAGAAGCCCTCGTGGGGGCCGACCCGGTCGAGACCGAGGACCTCGGCGAAGAGTTCCCGCAGGGTGTCGGTGTACGGCGCGGGAGGCTCCGTGCCGGCGGGCGCCGTCGCCTTCTCGGGGGTCTCGGCGGTGCGGGCGCGCCGTTCGTCCAGGGCGTGCCGGGTCGCGGGGTCGACGAGGCCGGTGTCCTGGACGGGGGCCCCGGGGTGCTCGGCGGCGGCGCGCAGGGCGCGCTCCAGGGCGGTGAGCAGGACGCGGGCGGTGTCCTCGTCGAGCACGTCGCGCGCGTACTCCAGGCCGAGCCGGAGTCCGGCGGGGGCGCCGTCGGTGTCCCGGAGCTCCTCGAAGGCGGCCGTGAGGTCGAACTTGGCGGTGGCCGGTCCTTCACCGGCGAAGCGGCCCTCGACGGCGCCGAGGCGGAAGGGCCCGGCGTCGGGGCCCGTGGTCCGCAGGGTCAGCATCACCTGGAAGAGCGGGTGGACGCCGGGCGTGCGGGGCGGGTTGAGGTGCTCCACGAGGAGGTCGAAGGGCAGCCGCTGGTGGGCGAAGGCGGCGAGGTCGGTGTCGCGGACCCGGTGCAGGAGGTCGGTGAAGGCCGGGGCGCCGGTGGTGTCGGTGGGCAGCACCAGGGTGTTGACGAAGAAGCCGACCAGGTCGTCGAGGGCCTCGTCGTCGCGTCCGGCGACGGGGGTGCCGAGGACGGTGCGCTCCCCGGCGCCGGCGGCGCGCAGGGCGAGCGCGAGCGCGGACTGCAGCACCATGAGCAGGCTGGCGTCGTGCTCCTCGGCGAGGCGGACGAGGCGGGCGTGGACGTCCGGTTCGACGGTGGCGGTGACCAGGCCGCCGTCGTGGGCGCGGACGGCGGGCCGGGGCCGGTCGAGGGGCAGGTCGGTCGCGGCGGGCAGGCCGTCCAGGGCCGCGCGCCAGTGGGCGAGGCCCCGGGAGACGAGGGAGTCGGGGTCGTCGGCGTCGCCGAGGAGGTCGTCCTGCCAGAGCGTGTAGTCGGCGTACTGGACGGGCAGCGGCTCCCGGTCGGGGGCGCGGCCCTCGGCGCGGGCGGCGTAGGCGTGGGCGAGGTCGGTCATCAGCGGTTCGAGGGACCAGCCGTCGCCGGCGACGTGGTGGAGCAGGACGGCCAGGGTGGCGCCGGAACCGTCGTCCGGCAGGAACAGGGCGATGCGCAGGGGCAGTTCGCGGGACAGGTCGAAGGTCTCGGCCGCGAACCGGGCGACCCGCTCGGCGCGCTCCCCGGCCGGGCACTCGACGGTGCGCAGCCGGACGGCGGTGGGGGCGAGGACGTGCTGGTACGGCTCGTCATCGGGGGTGAGGAAGACGGTGCGCAGCACCTCGTGCCGTTCGGCGACGTCGGCCACGGCGGCGGCGAGCGCGGCCCGGTCGGGGGCCGTCTCCAGGTGGAGGACGATCGGCATGTTGTACGCGGCGGAGGGTCCGTCGAGCTGGCCGACCAGCCACAGCCGGCGCTGGGCGTGCGAGAGCGGGACCCGGTCCTCGACGGGGAGGGGCTCCTCGTCGACGATGGGCAGGCGCGGGTCGGCGGTGCGCAGCGCCTTGCGGTTGATCTTGCCGGAGCTGGTGCGGGGCAGGGCGACGACGATGGACACGGCGGGCACGGCGGCGGCCGGCATGCGCGCGCGTACCCAGTCGCGCAGCTCCTCCGCGCCGGTACCGCCCTCGGTCACCACGAACGCGACGAGGCGCTTGACGCCGTCGCCGTCCTGCTGGGCGACGACGGCGGCCTCCCGGACCTTCGGGTGTCCGGCGAGGACGGAGTCGACGGCGGCGGGGTCGATGCGCTGACCGCCGATCTTCACCTCGTCGTCGAGGCGGCCGTGGTAGAGGATCTGCCGGTCCTCGCCGATGGTGACGAGGTCGCCGGTGCGGTAGGCGCGCTCGCCGTCGAGTGCGGTGAAGCGGCGGGCGTTCAGTTCCGGCCGGTGGAGGTAGCCGCGGGTCAGGCCGCCGCCGAGCAGCCACAGTTCGCCGTCGACGACGGCGGCGCGGACGCCGGGCAGCGGCCGGCCGATGGGGATGGGCCCGGCGTCGTGCCGGCTGAGGTCGGCGACGGTGGCCACGACGGTGGTCTCGGTGGGGCCGTAGCCGTTGAGGAGCCGGATCCGGTCGCCGACGAGGCCGCGCCACTGGGCGACGCGCTCGGGCAGGGCGGCCTCGCCGTAGATCATGACGGTGCGCAGACGGTCGGGGAGGCGGACGGAGCCGGTGGTGAGGACGTAGACGAGCTCGTGCCAGTAGGCGGCGGGCAGGTCGAGGTAGGTGACCCCGTGCCGGGCGCAGCCCGCGAGGAGTTCGGCGACGTCGAGCATGTCGTCGGTGCGCAGCACGAGGGTGCCGCCGGCGCCGAGGGTCGTGAAGATCTCCTGGATGCTGGCGTCGAAGTGGAGCGGGCTGAACTGGAGGACGGCGTCGTCGGCACCGATGCCGTACGCGGGGGTCGCCCCGGCGATGAAGTGGGCGAGCGAATCATGGGCGACGACCACGCCGTTGGGGGTGCCGGTGGACCCGGAGGTGTAGATGACGTAGGCCGCGCCCTCTCCGGCGCCGGGGCCGCCGAGGACGAGTTCGCCGTGCCGGGCGACGTCCGCGGGCGCCGGTGCCAGGTCGCCGCAGGCGTCCTTGAGGATCGCCTCGTTGCGGGCGTCGGGGGCCTGGACGTCGAGGGGCAGATAGGCGGCGCCGGTGGTGAGGACGGCGAGGAGCCCGACGATGGCGTCGATGCCGCGGGGCCGGTGGAGGGCGACGAGCCGGCCCGGTCCCGCGCCCCGCGCGGTGAGCTCCCGGGCCCGGTCCGCCACGGCGGCGGCGAGCTCGGCGTAGCTCAGGCGGGCGTCGGCGTGGACCAGGGCGGTGGCGTCGGGGCGGGTACGCGACTGGTGGGCGATCAGGTCGAGCACGGGCGGCGCGGGGGCGGGAGAGGGTCCGCCGTCGAGCAGGTCTTCCGTTCTGCTGGGGGGCATGCTGAGTTCCTCCGATAAAGGGCCGAGAGACCGGGGCGAACGGTTCCTCTCGCCTCCGTGCCCTTCACGCTAGGCGCGCGTCGGCTCCTCCCCGGGCAGTCGCCCCGGCAACTCCGACCGGCAGAAGTCCCCTGCCGGGAGCTGCCGGTGGCGGACCGCCGGGCTCCCGCACGGGCCCGCGCCTCGCCGACGGGTGCCCCGGCCCGCCCGCGCCGCGCGGTGCCCACGCCCTGTGGGCCGATGCCCCCGCCCGTACGGGCCCGTGCCCTGCGGGCCGTTGTCGACGAGACGGGCTGGCCGTCCCCGCGTACGGTACGTGCTTACGCGGCGTCGTCGACGAGGGGCTCGTCGGGGAGCTCGCCCTCGCCGAGACCGCTCTCGTCGAAGCCGTCCTCACCGAGGCCTTCCTCCGGCATCATGGCGTCGGCGAAGCCGCCCATGATCTCCTCCAGGTCCAGCTCGGTGGCTCCGGCCGGAGCCACGGGCTTGACGCCCCCGGTCGTCCTCAGCACCAGGCCGAACTTCTTGACCTCGGCGTTCTCGGCCAGCTTGGCGAGGTCGACGCGCACCTCGGCCAGCTCGCCGTTCTTGAGCGTGAAGTCGGCCGCCACCTTGACGTCGGGGACGTCCTTCAGGTCCTTGTCCGACGGCAGGCCCACGCCGGGCGGCAGGCCCTTGGCCAGCGGACGGATCTCGCCGAGCAGTTCCTCGACCAGGGTGCGGAACGGAGCCGTGGCGGTGATGTGCTCGGTGCCGTCCTCGCCCCCGGCGGTCTTGAACTCGACCTCACGGGCGATGACCTCGCGAAGGGCCTTGGTGAGCTTCTTCTGGGTCCCGGCGTCAAGGGTGGGGGCGGGGGACGGCGCGGCGCCGGGCTCCCGACCCAGCTCCCGGCCGGCCTTCTCCATCTTCTCGGTGTCGAACATGACCCACTTGCCCTCCAGCGCCTTCTTGAGGCCCTCGGCCCCCGGCGGCAGCTGGTCGGCGGTCGGCAGGGGGGCGCCCATCGTCTTGCCGAGGGTCTTGACGTCGGACCGGACATAGGTGCGGTCACCGACGGTCCGGTACTCGAGGAGGTCGCCGTCGGGGGAGCTGACCTTCACAGCCGTACCGACGAAGTCCTTCTCCTCGGAGTCGCCGATCGGCTTCTTCGACTCCACCGTGACGCTGACCTTCAGACCGCTGATCAGCTCGGCGGCCTCGTCCGGAATCTCCTCGCCGGGCTCCGGGTCCGACGCGGCGTCCATCAGCTTGAGGGTCTTGGCGTCGACGTCCAGGTCCAGCTCGAAGGAGATCGACTTCTCCTTGCTCAGCTCCTCGAAGGCCTTGTCCAGCTTCTGCCCGGCGGACAGCTGCTCCACCGTGCCGCAGGCGGCCGAACCCGCCAGGACGGCGCCGACGACTGCGGTGGAGATGAGGGTCTTGCGTATGGCGGTGATGATGGTCTCCTCGTAGGTTCGATCACCCATGTGATCGTCAAGGAGACTCGCGACCCCACCGGAAGGTTGCCCCGCCGCGTCGTTTTCCCGTCACCGGTCCCGGGTCCCCCCGAGCGCGTGCTCCACCGCCGTGCAGGTGCCCCCGTGGTCCGTCGGCGCCGGTGAGGGGCCGCTCGACTGCCCACCACGAGGGCGGGGTGGGTCAGCCGGGGCGGCGGGCTCCCGCCGCCGTGCGGCGGCGCAGGGCCGGGGTCGCCGCCGCCCCGGCGGGCGCGGGTGCGGGTGCGTCGGCCAGGCGCCCGGCCAGGGCCCCCGCCGTCGGGTTGCGGAAGACGTCCCGCAGGGTGAGGTCCTGGCCGAACTCGGCGCGGATCCGGTTGAGGAGCCGTACCGCGAGCAGCGAGTGCCCGCCCGACTTGAAGAAGTTGTCGTCCCGGCCGACGGAGCGGCCGCCGAGGACGTCCCGGAAGATCCCGAGGAGGCGTTCCTCCCGGGCGTCCGGGCCCGCCGCCGAGCCAGGCGTCTCCGCCTCGGGAAGGGCGTCGGCCGGATCGCCGGGTGCGGGCAGTCGGGGCACGACGACGACGCGGGCGGGGGCCAGGTATTCGGGCAGCCGCTCGGCGGCCCAGCTGCGCAGTGTCGTCTCGTCGGCTCCCCCGGGGAGGCGGGTGACGTAGGCGTACAGCCGGTCGTCGCGGACGGCGACGGCCGCTCCGGTCACGTGGGGGTGGCGGCCGAGCACGTCCTCGACGTGGCCGGGCTCCACCGGGTAGCCGCCGGCGGTGAGGGTGGCCACGGGCCGCGGTCTCCCGTCGGCCCGGACGTAGGCCCTGCGGCCGGTGGCGCGCAGGCCGCCGCCGGGGGTCCGCTCGTGGACCTCGCCGGGCACCCGTACGGGCGCGGGGCGTCCCCGCTCGTCGAGGACGACCTCCGGGCCGGCGGGGGCCGCCGGGCCGTACGGCGTTCCGGAGAGCGCGGTGCCGGGGTCGGCGGCGAGCGCGTCGAGGGTCTCGGTGAGGCGCCGGGCCAGGAGGGCGGCGGTGTCCGCGTCGTAGAGGGCGGTGGCGTACTCCAGGACACCCCGCAGACCGGCGGGTCGGCCGTCCGCGTCGACGAGTTCGGTGAGCGCGAAGGTGAGGTCGGACTTGGCGCCGACCGCGCTGAAAGCGACCGGTTCGCCGTCGAGGACGGACGGGGCCCCGGTCCCGGTGGCCGCCGCGTGCACCTGCAGCATCACCTGGACGAGAGGGGCGTGGGCGGCGGAGCGGTGCGGGCTGAGGTGTTCGACGAGGCGGTCGAAGGGGAGGTCCTGGTGGCTGTAGGCGGCGAGTCCGGTTTCGCGGACCCGGCGCACCAGTTCGGTGAAGTCGGGGTCGCCGGAGGTGTCGGTGCGCAGCACCAGGGTGTTGACGAAGAAGCCGACGAGCGGGTGCAGGGCGTCGTCCGCGCGGCCGGCGACGGTGGTGCCGATCGCGATGTCGGTGCCCGCGCCGTGCCGGGTGAGGAGTGCGGCGAGGGCGGCCTGCACCACCATGAAGAGGGTGGCGCCGCTGCCCCGGGCGCAGCGCAGCAGGGCCCGGTGGGTGGCGGCCCCGACCTCGAAGAGGGTCAGGGCGCCGGCTCCGTCGCTCTCGGCGGGACGCGGCCGGTCGGTGGGCAGGGCGAGGAGCGGCGGCAGCCCGTCGAGGGCCTCGCGCCAGTGGGCGAGTTGTTCGCCGGCGACGCCGTGTTCGCCGTCGAGGAGGTCGTGCTGCCAGAGGGTGTAGTCGGTGTACTGGACGGGCAGCGGCTCCCAGTCGGGGGCGCGGCCCTCGGCGCGGGCGCGGTAGGCGGTGTCGAGGTCGGCGAGCAGGCAGTTGGTCGACCAGCCGTCGCCGGCGATGTGGTGGACGAGGAGCACCATGATCTGGCCGCCGCCGCTGTCCGTCACCAGCGAGGCCCGGAAGGGGATCTCGGCGGCGAGGTCGAAGACGTGTCCGGCGGCGGCGTCGACGGCCGCGCGCACGGCCTCGGGGCCGTCGGCCCCGACCTCCTGGAGCACGGGTGTCACACCGGTCAGCACCTGCTGGTACGGCTCGCCGTCCGCCGTCCGGTACACGGTGCGCAGCACCTCGTGCCGGTCGGCGACGTCCGCCAGGGCGGCGGCCAGGACGGCCGGCTCGACGGGACGGTGCAGTCGGGTCACCACGGGGATGTTGTACGTGGCGCCGGGGCCTTCGAGCCGGCCCAGGAACCAGAGGCGGAGCTGGGCGGCGGACAGCGGGACGCGTGCGGGGCGCAGCGCGTCGGGGACGGCCCGCAGCGGGGGGCGGACGGGTCCGCCGCCCTGTTCGCCGAGGCGGCGGAGCAGCTGCCGGGGCGTGGGGGCGAGGAAGACGTCACGGATGGCGGCCTGGAGGCCGAGGGCTCCGCGGACGCGGTTGGTGAGCTTCCCCGCGAGCAGGGAGTGCCCGCCGAGCTTGAAGAAGTTGTCGTCGGGCAGCACCTCGTCCCGGCCGAGGACTTCGGCGAAGAGGCCGCGGAGGATCTCCTCGCGGGGGTCCGTCGCGGAGCGTGCCCCCGTCGCCCGGCCGTCCCGGGAGGCGGCGCGCCTGTCCTCGGCGAGAGCGAGGGTGCGCGCGAGCTCGTCGTGCCGACGGTCGAGACCCCGGCGTTCCTCGACGGTGAGCAGGTCGACCTCGCTCAGCGGTGTGTCGTCGGCCCGCTCGGCGAAGACCGTCAGGGCGCGCTGGAAGAGCGCCAGGAGGATCTGCGCGGTGTCCTCGTCGTACAGGTCGGTCGCGTACTGCAGCCCGAGGAGCACTCCCCCGGGTTCGCCGTCGGTGTCGTGCGTCTCGACGCAGTGGAAGGCGAGGTCGAACTTGGCTCCGGCGAGGTCGGCGCCGTCCGTCACGCCGGTGATGCCGCCGAGGCGGACGGTCGTGTCCCGCGTGGTCTGCGCGCTGACCATCACCTGGAAGAAGGGGTGCCTGCCGAGGGACCGTTCGGGGTTGAGGTCCTCGACCAGGAGGTCGAAGGGCAGGTCGTCGTGGGCGTAGGCCGCCAGGTCCCCGTCCCGGACGCGCCGCACGAGGTCGGCGAGGGTGGGGTCCCCGGACAGGTCGGTGCGCAGGGCGAGGGTGTTCACGAAGAACCCGACGAGGTCGTGCAGGTCCTCCTCGGGCCGGCCCGCCACCGCCGTGCCGACGACCACGTCCTCGCCCGCGCCCGCCGCCCGCAGGGCGAGGGCCAGGGCGGCCCGGACGACCATGAAGAACGTGACCCGGCGGCTTCGGGCGACACCGGCGAGCGCCTGGTGGGCGAGGGCGTCCAGCTCGGCCGTCACGACCGCGCCCCGGTGGCTCGGCTCGATGGGCCGGGGTCGGTCGGCGGGCAGCCGCGTCTCGGCCGGTATGCCGTCCAGGGCCTTGCGCCAGTACGACAACTGCCCCTCCAGAACGCCCTGTTCGCCGTCGAGGAGCTCGCGCTGCCAGAGCGTGTAGTCGGCGTACTGGACGGGCAGCGGCTCCCATTCGGGTGCACGGCCCTCGGAGCGGGCGCGGTAGGCGGTGTCCAGGTCGGCGAGCAGGGCGCCCACGGACCAGCCGTCCGTCGCGATGTGGTGCACCGAGAGGACGAGAACCGCCGTACCGTCCGCGACCGTGAACAGCTTTGCCCGGAGGGGCAGTTCGCGGGTCACGTCCAGCGGGATCCCGGCGAAGTCGGTCGCCCGCGTCTGCGCTTCCTCCAGGGCGGCGCACTCCTCGACCTCGACCCGCACGTCCGGGGCGTCCAGGACCAGCTGGTACGGCTCTCCGTCCCGTACCGGGTAGACCGTCCGCAGCACCTCGTGACGGTTCATCACATCCCGTACGGCCGCCTCCAGGACGGTCGTCTCGGGCCGGGCGTCCAGGGTGAGCACCATGGGCGCGTTGTACGCCGATGAGGGGCCCTCCAGCCGGCCCAGGAACCACAGCCGGCGCTGGGCGTACGACAGGGGGACCGGGTCGGGGCGCCGTCCGTCCGGAACCGGCCGCAGGGCCGGGCGGCGGGGCCCGTCGCCGCGCGCGCCGAGGCGGCGGAGGAGCTGCCGGGGGGTCGGGGCGAGGAAGACGTCACGGATGGCGGCCTGGAGGCCGAGGGCTCCGCGGATGCGGTTGGTGAGCTTGCCGGCGAGCAGGGAGTGCCCGCCGAGCTTGAAGAAGTTGTCACCGGAGCGTACGTCGTCCCGGTCCAGGATCTCGGCGAACAGGCCGTTCAGGATCTCCTCGCGGGGGTCCCCGACGGAGCGGGACCCGGCCCGCTCGCTCTCGGGCGCCTCCCGCCTGGGGATGGTGCGGGTCCGTGCCGCCTCGGAGAGGGCCCGGTGCCGGCGGTCGAGAGCGGTGCGCTCGCCGTCCGTGAGGAGTTCGATCCGGCTGAGGGGGGTGGTGTCCCGCTCTTCGGCGAAGACCGTCAGCGCGCGCCGGAACAGGGCGAGCAGGAGCCGCGCGGTGTCCTCGTCGTACAGGTCCGTCGCGTACTGCAGCCCGAGGAGCACCCCGCCCGGCTCGCCCCGGGTGTCGAGCGTCTCCTGGCAGTGGAAGCTCAGGTCGAACTTGGCGGTGGCCAGGTCCGCGTCGTCGAGGACGGCGGGGACGGTCCCGAGCCGGACGGTCTCGTCCCCCTGCCGGGTCTGTGCGCTCAGCATGACCTGGAAGAACGGGTGGCGGCCGAGGGAGCGTTCGGGGTTGAGGTCCTCGACGAGGAGGTCGAAGGGCAGGTCCTCGTGCGCGAACGCGATCAGGTCCGTCTCGCGGACGCGGTCCACGAGCGCGCCGAGGCCGGGGTCTCCCGAGAGGTCCGTGCGCAGGGCCAGGGTGTTCACGAAGAACCCGACGAGGTCGTGCAGGTCCTCCTCGGGCCGGCCCGCCACCGCCGTGCCGACGACCACGTCCTCGCCCGCGCCCGC